>NZ_JBXAXV010000002.1:0-305613 GCF_056781955.1 Dellaglioa sp. CoH-57-MRSF-20 | reverse complement strand
GTACAAGATAGCTATTATGATAATCAGTCAGATGAAGAAGTCAAAAGGTCAGATGCAAGTTATCAATTTCCATCACTTGATTTATTACCAGATCCTATTTTAGAAAATGCTGGTGAATTAGATGATTGGGTACTTTCTCAAATTGATGTATTAAATAATACATTGGAAGCATTCCATGTTAATGCAGAAGTTGATGGCTGGACAGTTGGGCCAACGGTGACCCAATTTGAAGTATCATTAGCTGCTGGTGTTAAGGTAAGTAAGATTACCAACCTTGTTGATGACTTGAAACTAGCGCTTGCTGCAAAAGATATCCGTGTAGAGGCGCCAATTCCTGGACGTAGTAGTGTTGGAATTGAAATACCTAATTTAAAATCAAGACCAGTCCTTCTCTCGGAAGTATTGAGATCTCCAGTGTTTATAGAAAATAAATCACCATTGACGGTGGCGTTAGGTGTCGATTTATTTGGTGAAGCACAAGTAACTAACTTACAAAAAATGCCGCATGGATTAATTGCTGGTGCTACAGGGTCTGGTAAGTCAGTTTTTATCAATAGTTTATTAGTTTCTATTTTATATAAGGCAACACCAAACGAAGTTAAATTGTTATTGATTGATCCTAAAGCTGTCGAATTAGCGCCATATCATGATATTCCTCATTTATTAGCACCTGTTATATCAGATGCAAAAGCAGCTTCGGCAGCTTTGAAATGGGCTGTTGATGAAATGGAAGAACGCTATCAAAAATTAGCTGCAGCTGGAGCTAAAAATATTGGTAACTTTAATCAAAAAGCAGAAGCTAATGGCGATTTTGGCCTAAAGATGCCGTATATTTTAATTATTATTGATGAATTAGCTGATTTAATGATGGTTGCTTCAAATGAAGTTCAAGAATATATTGCAAGAATTACACAAAAAGCTAGAGCAGCAGGAATTCATTTAATTCTGGCTACACAACGACCAAGTGTTGATGTTGTTACGGGTACAATTAAAAATAATATTCCAACTCGAATTGCATTTATGGTTTCTAGTCAAATTGACTCGAGAACTATCTTGGATACGGCCGGTGCTGAAAAATTACTTGGACGAGGCGATATGCTCTATCTAGGTAATGGATCAAGTCAGGCTGTTAGGTTACAAGGAACGTATATAGAAGATGAAGTAGATTTAATTACAGATTTTGTTAGAACTCAAGGAAAGCCAAGATATGCATTTAATCCAGATGGACTGAAAAAAATGGCAGATCAAAATGAACAACAAGATGATTTATTGCCAGGTATTTTAGATTTTATTGCGCACGAACAAACCATTTCAACTTCTAAATTACAGCGCGTCTTTTCAATTGGGTATAATAGAGCTGCCAATATTATTGACGAACTTGAAAATCAGCAACATATCTCACATGCTAAGGGGTCGAAACCTCGAGATGTGTATTTAAATGAAGATGAACTCAGACGGATGAGAGAAGAATTTTAACGACAAACTGAATATTAACTCATTTTATGGTAAAATTATGAATGAATAATGTCAGAAAAGGGGATAATGATGAATAACCAAAAAGTATATTATTTTGTAGGAATAAAAGGCTCAGGGATGAGTTCTTTAGCATTAATTTTACACGATCAAGGATTTAAGGTTGAAGGCTCTGATATTGACCAATATACATTCACACAACGTGGATTAGAATTAGCTAATATTAAGGTTTATTCATTTGATGAAAAAAATATCCATGAAGGTTTGACTGTAATTGCGGGAAATGCATTTACAGCGGATCATCCTGAACTTAAAAAGGCACGTGAAATGGGATTAGATATTGTCAGTTATCCTGAAATGTTAAGTCGATTAATGGAAGGTTACACAAGTATTGGTGTTGCCGGCTCTCATGGTAAAACAAGTACAACAGGATTGCTTGCACATGTCTTAAGTGGTATTGCACCAACGAGTTACTTAATTGGGGATGGTACTGGTAAAGGAAAACCTGATGCAAGATTCTTTGTTTATGAAGCAGATGAATACCGTCGACATTTTGTTGCCTATCACCCAGATTATTCAATTATGACTAATATTGATTTTGATCATCCAGATTATTTTACTGGTATTGATGACGTTTTTGATTCATTTGAAACAGTTGCAAAACAAACCAAAAAAGGAATATTTGCTTGGGGAGATGATCCTTTACTCCGTAAAATAAAAGCTGATGTTCCAATTTATTATTATGGTACAAAGGATTCTGATGATTTCCAAGCTCGTGATATAAAACGAACAACTAAAGGTTCTGAATTCGATGTTTATTATCACGATACATCATTAGGTCATTACCAAATTCCAATTTTTGGTGAACATAATATCTTAAATAGTTTGGCCGTTATTGCTGTTTCGTATTTTGAAAAAGTTGATTTAGAAGAAATTGCAAGTGAATTATTAAGTTTTAAAGGGGTTAAACGCCGGTTTAGCGAAAAGTATATTGGTGATATGACAATTATTGATGATTACGCACATCATCCATCAGAAATTAAAGCAACAATTGATGCTGCTCGTCAAAAATATCCTGATAAAGAATTAATTGCGGTCTTCCAACCACATACGTTTAGTAGAACTATTGCGTTGATGGATGATTTTGCAATTAGTTTGAATCTTGCCGATAAGGTTTATTTAACGGATATTTTCAGTTCTGCTCGTGAAACATCAGGTAATGTTTCTAGTGAAGATCTTGGTGCAAAGATTGTTAAGGGTGGCGAGATTATCAAACTTGATAATCTTTCGCCATTACTTGATTACAATAATGCAGTTGTTATTTTTATGGGCGCTGGAGATGTCCAAAAATATGAATATGCATATGAAGAATTATTGAGTAATTTAAGTTTTAAAAATAATTAGTTGCTGAAAAAGAAATGATTTTCGAATCATTTCTTTTTTATTACTTAATTTTTTTTTACGAAAAGTGAAAATTCTTGATAATTTTACATGATTTGGTACACTTGTCCTTATACATACAAGGGGTTATCCTTTAAAAAGGTTAATGCTGTATGAGGTTAAAAGTCATGTTGTATTCTGATTAAAATAAGTAGTATTGCTCTAACTTATTTCATTTTATTAAATTAGTTGTAATAGGTTTTAGTGTATTAATCACAATATTTTAAACATGATTTCTTAATTAACAAGGAGGAAAATAAGATGGATAATCAAAATAGCGTTATTATTAATGAAAAAGATGGATTAAATCATTTTTTAGCAAAATTATATGGGTATATGGCGCTTGCAGTTGGCGTTTCAGCTGTCACAGCATTTTTAACATTGACAGTATTTCAAAAATTAGTTTATGGCTTTATGGCAGAACATTCATGGTCAATTTGGGCATTATTTATTGTCCAATTGGTGGTTGTCTTAAATATTAACGTAAAGGCATCAAGGGCACCATTTGTAACATTTGCTTTATTGATGGGGTATTCTGTACTTGAGGGCGTAACGTTGTCGTTGATTATATCAATGTATTCAGTCGGGAATATCATTGCTGCATTTGCCGCAAGTTCGGCTGTATTCGTTACGATGACCATTTTAGGAAATGTTACTAAACGAGATTTAACTAAATTAGGCACACAGGCATTAGCAGCTTTGGTTGGACTAATTGTTGCTTCATTTGTAAATTTATTCTTACAAAGTGAACTTATTAATTACGTATTCTCATATATCGCTGTGATTATTTTCACCATTTTAACAGCGTGGGACACACAAAAATTAAGACAAGTATTTTTACAACGAGATAGCAATGTTTCAGTTTCTAACTTAGCTATGACAGGTGCACTAATGTTATATCTTGATTTTATTAATTTATTCATTTCATTCTTACAAATCTTTGGTTACGGTGGTAGAGATTAGTAATTCATAAATAAGAAGGTTAAACCTCCAAGTTAAGGATTTATAACTTGGGGGTTTTTATTACTTTATTGAGTTATTAGCGTATTCATTATTAATCACGGCTGATGTTTGGTAAAATAGAGATAGAGATTTTCAAAGGAGACGGATATTAAATGACTAATACTAATGAGAAACTACTATTGATTGATGGAAACAGTATTGCCTATCGTGCATTTTTTGCATTGTACCAATCTGTAGATAGATTTACAAACCAAGCTGGGTTACATACAAATGCATTATATGGGTTTAATAATATGTTGAATGTCATATTAGATACCGAAAAACCGACACATGTATTAGTTGCATTTGATGCAGGAAAGACAACATTTAGAACTAAAAAATATGATAATTACAAGGCCGGTAGATCAAAAACACCGCCAGAACTAAAAGAACAAATGCCATATTTTAGAGAATTACTAGCAGGATACGGCATTAAAACTTACGAATTAATTGATTTTGAAGCAGATGACATTATAGGCACAATGGCAAAAAAAGGTGAAGAAGCTGGATATAATGTGACTATTGTGACTGGAGATCGAGATTTAACACAATTAACAACCGATAAAGTAACAGTTTCTGTCACAAAAAAAGGCGTTAGTGAAATCGAAAAATTTACACCAGAGCATGTAATGGAAAAATTTGGATTAACACCATTGCAAATTATTGATATGAAGGGATTAGTTGGCGATACGTCAGATAATTATCCCGGTGTTACTAAAGTTGGTGAGAAGACTGCAATTAAATTATTAACAGAATATGACTCAATGGAGAATCTTTACGAAAATATTGATCAATTAAAGAAAAGTAAAATGAAAGAGCATTTAATTGAAGATAAAGATCAAGCATTTATGAGCAAAGATTTAGCCAGAATTCGACAAGATGCACCTATCACAATCGATTTTCCTGATACAAAATGGGATGGAAAAGACTTAGATAAGTTAGTTGCTTTCTATGAAAAAATGGATTTTAAAAAATTTTTAAGTCAATTAAATTTAAATTCAGCATCAGATAGTGTAGAAATGAATTTATTTCCAGAACCTAAAAAGACAGATTATAAAGTATTAACTAGTGATAATTTAGATGAATTATCTAAATTATCACAACCAATTTCTTTTTATTTAGAGATGTTGGAAGATAATTATCATACAGCAGATTTTGATGGATTTGCGATAGGTGATGGCAATCAATTTTTCGTAACACGAGATGTTGATTTGTTAAAATCTAAAACTTTAGTTTCAATTCTTTCAAATGATAAAATTAAAAAGAATGTATTTAATTTTAAACGTAATTATGTAGCATTGAACCGATTGGACATTCAACTTGCAGGAACTGAATTCGATCTTTTGTTGGCTTCATATTTGTTAGATACAAGTGATAATAGTAATGATCTTAGTAAAGTTGCACAGAAACATGATTACTATGACGTTAAGTCTGATGAAGAGGTATATGGTAAAGGCGTTAAACGTGCAATTCCAGAAGATGATGATATTTTCTTTAGTCATATGGCATCGAAAGTTGACGCCTTAAATCTTTTGAAAGAACCATTAATGGCCGGATTAGTTGATCATGAGCAAATGGATTTGTACACGGATATGGAACTTCCTCTTTCACTTGTATTAGCCAAGATGGAAATTCAAGGCATTAATGTGGATGCCGATAGATTGAAGATTATGAAAAAGGAATTTTCAACTATTTTAAGTGATATGGAAACTAAAATTTATAGTGAAGCTGGTGAAGAATTTAATATTAATTCACCAAAACAATTAGGCGTTATTTTATTTGAAAAATTAAAATTACCTGTTGTTAAAAAAACTAAAACAGGTTACTCAACTGCAGTTGATGTTTTAGAACAACTTAGTACAATAGCTCCAATTGCAGATTTAATTTTAAAATATCGACAAATTGCAAAAATTCAATCAACGTATGTTGAAGGATTATTAAAAGTTAGACATGAAGATAAGAAAGTTCATACAAGATACCTACAAACACTGACAGCGACAGGCCGATTATCATCTGTAGATCCTAATCTACAAAATATTCCGGTCCGCGTTCCTGAAGGTAAGAAAATTAGACAAGCATTTATACCTGAACATAAGGGATGGAAAATATTCTCATCTGACTATTCACAAATTGAGTTGCGTGTTTTGGCCCATATTGCGCATGATGCTAATATGCAAGAAGCTTTTAAAGAAGGAATCGATATCCATGCTAATACAGCAATGAAAATTTTTAGTTTAGAATCGCCAGATGACGTGACGTCAAATATGCGTCGAACAGCTAAGGCAGTCAATTTTGGGATTGTTTATGGTATTAGTGATTATGGATTGTCACAAAATATTGGGATTACTAGAAAACAAGCACAAACATTTATTGATACTTATTTAAATGAATTTACAGGCGTTAAGAACTACATGGAAAGCGTTGTGCGTGAAGCTAAAGATAAGGGCTATGTTGAAACATTATTCCATCGTCGTCGTTATTTACCAGATATTAACAGTCGAAACTTTAATTTACGTTCTTTTGCTGAAAGAACTGCAATGAATACCCCAATTCAAGGTAGTGCTGCGGATATTATTAAAGTAGCGATGATTAATATGAACAAAATGTTAGAAGAAGAACATTTACAAGCCAAAATGTTATTACAAGTACATGATGAATTAATTTTTGAAGCACCTGAAGAAGAAATTGCTATCTTGCAAAAGAAAGTTCCTGAAGTTATGGACGCTGCTGTTTCTTTAGAGGTTCCTTTAAAAGTTGAGAGTGCGTTTGGTGATAGTTGGTTTGATACTAAATAAAAAGTGGTTGGGGGTAATTATATGCCAGAATTACCAGAAGTTGAAACGGTTCGAAGAGGTCTTAGTCAATTAGTTATAGGTAAGACAATTAAATCAATTGATGTTTTATGGCCTAAAATTGTATCTGGGGATGTACTAGATTTTAAGCGTGAATTAGAAGGTAGAAAGATTGAATCAATCGATAGACTGGGTAAATACTTACTTTTTCGTTTTGATAGTAAAATGACAATGGTTTCTCATTTAAGAATGGAAGGCAAATATTTTGTCCGTGGATCAGATGAACCAATTGAAAAACATTCCCACGTCATATTTCATTTAACTGATGGGCAAGATTTAAGATACAATGATGTTCGTAAGTTTGGACGCATGCAACTAATCCCCACAGGTCGAGAACGTGAACTTTCGGGACTTAAGAAGCTAGGACCAGAACCGACAGAAGATGATTTTAAGCTCAGTTATTTCAAAAAATATTTATCTCGTAAGCATATGGCAATCAAGCCTGTGTTATTAAATCAAGAAGCGGTTGCTGGTCTTGGAAATATTTATGTTGATGAAGTTTTATGGATGAGTAAAATTAATCCGGAACAGCCAGCAAATTTAATTTCTGATAGGAAATTAGCTATATTACGTAAAAATATTATTCTTGAGCTAGCCACTGCGGTACAAGCTGGTGGAACAACAATTAGATCCTATACGGGTGCGTTTGGTGAGACGGGTTTGTTCCAATTTGATTTGAATGTCTATGGTCAAACAGGAAAACCATGTCCTAGATGCGGAGCGCCTATTGTTAAAATAAAAGTGGCACAACGAGGGACACACTACTGTCCACATTGCCAACCGTTAAAGGAAGTTTAAAAATGACTTATATTCTTGGACTAACTGGTGGCATAGCAACAGGTAAATCAACAGTTAGTCGTATTTTTAGAGAAGAAAATATCACAGTTATTGATGCAGACGTTATTGCGAGACAAGCTGTTGAACCAGAATCTGTAACATTAAAAATAATCATTCAAACATTTGGTGAAAAATATTTATCATTAACCGGGAATTTGAATCGAAAAGAGTTAGGTCAGCTAGTTTTTAATGATGCAACAGAGTTAAAAAAATTGAACGGCATTATGGTTCCTGCTATTAGAAAAGAAATCTTGTCACAAATAGAAGTCCAAAAAAAATTAGGTAGCCAGTTAATTATTTTGGATATGCCTTTATTATTTGAGCAAAACTACCAATTACTTTGTGATGCAGTAATGGTTATCTATGTACCTGAAACAGCACAATTAGAACGTTTAATGAAGCGGGATGAATTGTCTTTAGATGAGGCGATGTTAAGGGTTAAAGCACAATGGCCCATTCAAAAGAAAAAAGATTTAGCAGATTTTGTAATAGATAATTCAACAACGGTTGCCGTTACAAGGGTTCAAGTGCTAAACTGGCTTAGTAATCAAATTAATGGTTAAATAATGTAAATAAAAAATAATGAGGTGTCACAATGAAATGTCCACATTGCCAACATAATGGCTCTCGAGTCGTTGACAGTCGACCAACAGATGAAGGTCGCGTTATCAGACGACGTCGTGAATGTGAAAATTGTGAATTTAGATTCACAACATTTGAACGAGTTGAAGCTACACCACTACTTGTTATTAAAAAAAATGGAACACGTGAAGAATTTAATCGTGAAAAGATTCTTAAAGGTATTATCAGTTCTGCTGAGAAAAGACCAGTTTCAATGAAAGCTATCACTCATCTTGTGGATCAAGTGGAAAATAATGTTAGAGCATTAGGTGAAAATGAAATTTCTAGCCAACTAATTGGTGAATATGTTATGGGATTATTGGCTGATGTAGATGAAATTGCGTACATTAGATTTGCTAGTGTTTATCGCCAATTTAAAGATATGAGTGTTTTCTTAAAAGAATTAAATGAAATGATGGCTCGTGATAAAACACCTACAGATAAACCGGATTTGAAGGAATGATAATCAATGATTGATATATGCGGAAATATGAGTCCGAAAGACGGTTATGTCGTTTTAATGGATGAAAAAGTTACAAATGATGATATTGAACGACTAGACTACTTGTATCAACCTGTTATGGGTGTGATTGCGAGTGGTCTATTTGCTCTATTGAAAGGTGAGGCAGGTCAAAATCCACAATTATCTAATCGAAAGATGCATAGTGAATTACTTGCATTACTAAATATTGACATAGCAATGTTTTATGAAGCAAGAAGTGCCCTTGAAGCTTTAGGGCTTTTGAAGAGCTTTGAAAAAGAGGATGCAATAGGAAAAGTTGTTGTCTATCAATTGCGTCGACCTTTGCAAGCAACTGATTTTTTTACAGATGATTTACTAAGCACTTTACTCTGGGAATCGATTGGTGATGGTAGGTACAAAGAAATTACCACTCGATTTGCGTTACCAATTTTAAAATTAGATGGCTTCAAAGAAACATCTAAAAGTTTCTTAGATGTTTTCCAAGTTAATCAAGATCATTTGTCTAATAAACCTGATATTATTTCTGAAAGTAAAAAAGTTTTTTCAACGGACAAGAAGATACCGAAAAAGTTAGTTGAGTCAGGTAGTATTGAGTCATTTGATTTTAAATTTTTTATTGAACTACTGGAAAAGAGTTTCGTTTCTTTGGATAATATCAATGAACAGCGGGATTTAATTATTTCAGAGCATCTCTTGTATGGTATTGATGAAATCGAAATGGCCCAATTTATTGGAGATTCAGCTGACTTATCAACAAATGAAGTTGATTATAATTCATTCAAGCAACATATTGCTCACAAATATAATCAACAAATTAAACTGAAAAAACAAGAAGATTTAACAAGTAGTGATAATAAAAAGGTTAATATGAAATCTGTTGAAACGCTAAAAAAAGTTGGTTTTTCTGAAGAGGATTCGCAGTTAATTCTTGCGAGTGAAGCCTATAAACCTTTTGATTTTTTGAAATCGTTAAAAGAAAGCAAGGGTGGATATGTCACTGACAGTGAAGCATATCTGTTACAGCAACTTATTCAACGACAGATATTTTCTAATTCAGTCATTAATATTCTGATTCATTACATTTTGATTGACCGTGATTTATCAACACTTAATAAATCGTTTGTCGATACTATGGCTAATGATTGGTCACAGCAAAAAGTGAAGACACCTGAAGAAGCCATTAATCAGGTTCGACAATTTAACAATAAAAAGACTGAAACTAAGGCGTCAAACCAACGACAAAGAAAAATAATTAAAAAAGAGACATTGCCTGATTGGGCTAAAGATGACTATCAAGCACCAAAAGTGGATGTAAAAGTTGATAAGGATGAACTAAAAAGACAACTTGCTGAATTTAATAAAACAGCACCCAAAGGAGGAAAATGATGGAAGATTTAGGGACAGAAATCAAAAAATTTCTTGAAAAGGACAACCTGAGTGAAAGATATCCTAATGTTAATTATCGTGATTTAATGAGAAAAGTTTATGAAGATTCAGATGTCATCGCTTTTTTAGATAGAAATAAAGCTGAATTAACAGAGGATAGTATTCGACGCGCTGATGCAAAATTGTATGAATTCTTATCTGAAAAAAATAAAATTATTCTTGGTAAAGGAATGATAGCACCAGGTTATAAGCCACAATTGGTTTTGAATAATCATATGATTGATGTTTCCTATGTACCAACAGATTCTTTTATCGAGGCTCAAAAAAGTAGAGCATTAGCTAAGCGAGTTAAATCAATGAGTATGTCTAAAGATATCAAAAACGCGACTATGAATGGCTTTGATATGGATGAACGTGGGGATGCACTTAGCCAGAGTTTAAAATTTATAACAACATTTGTTGATAGTCCTAAATCTTATCACCAAGCAATGTATTTTTATGGTAGCTTTGGCGTTGGTAAAACATATCTTTTAGGTGCTATGGCCAATGAATTAGCAAGTCGAGGATACCAAACGACTTTAATGCATTTCCCTAGTTTTGCAGTTGAAATTAAAAATGCTATTAGTGATAATCGTGTTTATGACA
This sequence comes from Dellaglioa sp. CoH-57-MRSF-20, assembly GCF_056781955.1. The sequence continues at coordinate 294,873 of NZ_JBXAXV010000002.1, read as the reverse complement.
TGCTAAATGCTGTTAAAAAATCTGAAATTTTAATGATTGATGATATTGGTGCCGATGCAATGTCTAGTTGGGTTCGTGATGATATTTTAGGTGTTATTTTACAATATCGCATGCAAGAAGAATTACCAACTTTCTTTAGTTCTAATTTTTCGATGAAACAACTAGAAGATGAGCATTTACGTATTAGTCAAAAGGGTGAAGACGAGCCTCTTAAGGCAAAAAGAATTATGGAACGAATTCACTTTTTAGCAAAAGAAGTTAAGATTGTTGGAAAAAATCGTCGACCTAAATAAGAATAATAGTTGCTAAATTTCACTAAAAATGGTTAAATAGTTATTAAATTGATACGGAAGATTACATTCTTTTTTTATGTCCGCAGGGAGGGAAAGCATAGCTGAAAGCTTTTCTGGCAGAGAATAAGTGATGACCACTTCCATAATGTTGCCTGATTTTTATCAGGTCGGATTGGATCCGTTAAAATCTATGGAGAAAGTTTTGTTTCGGCAAAACTTTGAATTTGGGTGGAACCACGTTAATCGACGTCCCTAATACACGATTTTATTTGTGTATTAGGGACTTTTTTTGTATCAAAAAATATTAAAACAATGGAGGAAGTTAACATGTCAAAAATAAATATTACATTTCCAGATGGCGCAGTTAAAGAGTTTGATTCAGGTATTACGACTGAAGACGTTGCAAAGTCAATTAGTCCTAGTTTAGCTAAAAAATCAATTGCCGGTAAATTCAATGGTGTTTTGGTTGATTATCTTCGTCCATTAGAGGCAGACGGCGCTATCGAAATTGTTACTAAAGAATCTGCAGACGGATTAATCGTTTTATGGCATACAGCTGCTCAAGTTTTAGCTAATGCGTTACAACAATTATACCCAGGTATGAAATTTGGTATGAGTTCTGATATTGAAAATGGTTTCTATTTTGATACAGATAATGGTGAAACACAAGTTAGCGTTGATGATTTGAAGAAAATTCAAGATAAGATGAAATCAATTGTTAAAGAAAATTTGAAAATTGAACGTCAATTAGTTTCAAAAGCTGAAGCTCTTGAATTATTTGCTGGTGACCCATATCGTGCTGAATTAGTAGTTGAAGCTACTGATGAAAATGGACAAGTTGAAATTTACAAACAAGGTGAATTCGTTAACTTAAGCGATGGCGCACAATTACGCTCAACTGCTGATGTTAAAATTTTCCAATTATTATCAGTTGCTGGTGCATATTGGCAAGGTAAATCAAGTAATCCGATGTTACAACGTGTTTATGGTACAGCGTTCTTTAAACAAAAAGATTTAGATGCTGAATTAGTTCGTCGTCAAGAAGCACGTGAACGCGATCATCGAGTAATTGGTAATGACTTAGATTTATTCTTTGTAGATCCAAAAGTTGGTGCAGGATTACCATACTGGTTACCTAATGGTGCTACAATTCGTCGTACGATTGAACGCTACATTGTTGATAAGGAAGTTTCAAATGGTTATGATCATGTTTACACACCAATCTTAGCCAACTTGGATTTATATAAAACTTCTGGTCATTGGGACCATTATCGCGAAGACATGTTCCCACCAATGGACATGGGTGATGGCGAAGAGTTAGAGTTACGTCCAATGAACTGTCCTTCACATATTCAAGTTTACAAGCATCATATTCGTTCATATCGTGATCTTCCTATCAGAATTGCTGAATTAGGAATGATGCATCGTTATGAAAAATCAGGTGCACTTTCTGGTTTACAACGTGTACGTGAAATGACATTAAATGATGGTCATACTTTCGTTGCTCCTGATCAAATTCAAGAAGAATTTAAAAGCGTCCTTCGTTTAATGATGGAAGTTTATGATGACTTTGGGATTGCTGACTATTCATTCCGTTTGAGCTATCGTGATCCAGCTAACACAGAGAAATACTTTGATGATAATGAAATGTGGACAAAATCACAAAGTATGTTAAAAGGTGCTATGGATGATTTAGGCTTAGATTACTACGAAGCTGAAGGAGAAGCAGCATTTTACGGTCCTAAATTAGATGTTCAAACAAAAACAGCGTTAGGAAATGATGAAACGTTATCAACAATTCAATTAGATTTCATGATGCCTGAAAAATTTGAATTATCATACATCGGTGATGATGGTGAAGAACACCGTCCTGTTATGATTCATCGTGGACTTGTTTCAACGATGGAACGTTTTACAGCTTACTTAACAGAAATGTACAAAGGAGCATTCCCAACTTGGTTGGCTCCTAAACAGGTAACAATTATTCCTGTTAAAAACGATCTTCATGCCGATTATGCGCATGATTTACGTGCTAACTTAGTTGCTCGTGGTGTACGAGTAACGGTTGATGAACGTAACGAAAAGATGGGTTATAAGATGCGTCAAGCGCAAGTTACTAAAGTACCTTATATTTTAGTTGTCGGTGATAATGAAGTAGCTGAAAATACAGTTTCTGTTCGTCGACATGGTGAAGATGATTCAAATATCTTTACAAAAGAAGATTTTATTAACAACATTACAAAAGAAATTGCCAACTATAGTCGTAAAGCATAAAAAAGACTCATTTTAATTTGCTTGACAATGAGTCTTCAAGTTGGTATGATATAAAAGTTAAGAAAAAGCAGAGGCTCCCGCTTCTCGCCTGAAGAGACAAAGAGTCTCTGGGCAGAATATTATTGAAATTAAATTCCAATTAAAATGGATTTCAAGCGGGCTGCGATAATTTATTATTGTTGCCCGTTTTTCTGTGTTTTTTCTCAAAAAAATTTGGAGGTGCATTGCCATAGCAGTTGATAAAGTAGACAAAATGGTCAATGAAGGTATCCGCGCATCGGAACTTCGTTTGATCGGTGATGATGGCGAACAACTTGGTGTTAAAACGAAACAAGAAGCACTAGATATGGCAGAAATTGCTAATTTAGATGTTGTTGTTGTTGCCGCTAACTCAAAACCACCTGTTGCTAAGATTATGGATTACGGGAAGTACCGTTTCGAATTACAAAAGAAACAAAGAGAAGCCCGTAAAAACCAAAAGATTGTTAATGTTAAAGAAGTTAGACTTAGTCCAACGATTGATATTAACGATTTCAATACAAAATTGAAAAATGCCTCAAAATTCCTTGCAAAAGGTGATAAGGTTAAAGTATCAATTAGATTTAAAGGCCGTGCAATTACGCATAAAGAAATCGGACGTGATGTCTTGAATCGCTTCGCTGACGCAGCTAAAGAAGTTGCATCAGTTGAATCAAGAGCGAAGATGGATGGACGTAGTATGTTCATGATGCTTGCACCTAAGGCTGAAAAGTAAAGCTATATTAGGAGGATATTAGATTATGCCAAAACAAAAGACTCATCGTGCATCAGCAAAACGTTTTAAACGTACAGGAAATGGTGGCTTAAAACGCTCTAAAGCATATACAAGTCATCGTATGCATGGTAAAACTAAGAAACAACGTCGTCAATTAAGCAAATCAACTACAGTGTCAGCATCAGATAACAAGCGTATCAAACAAATGCTTTCACAAATGAAATAATAAATATAAATTAGACAATTGATGCCATTTTTAAATGGCTCAATAAGGAGGAATTTTCATGCCACGAGTTAAAGGTGGAACCGTTACACGTCAACGTCGCAAAAGAATGCTTAAATTAGCAAAAGGTTACCGTGGATCAAAACATATCCAATTTAAGGTAGCTAAACAACAAGTAATGAAATCGTACCAATATTCATTCCGTGATCGCCATCAAACAAAACGTAACTTCCGTCGTCTATGGATTGCACGTATTAACGCTGCAGCACGTATGAATGGTTTAAGTTACAGCAAGATGATGCATGGCTTGAAATTAGCTGAAATTGAAGTTAACCGTAAAATGTTAGCTGAATTAGCTGTTAAAGATTCAGCAGCATTTGCTGCTGTTGCAGAAGAAGCTAAAAAAGCATTAAGTAAATAATAACTTTTAAGAGGATACTTGACCAATTGTCAAGTATCCTCTTTTTTTAATAAAATTTCTGTAAATAAGTTAAGTATGTTATTTTTAGTGAAATCAAAAAAATTTTATGTGATATCAATGATTATGGTCTATGTAACTAATAAGACAAAATATAATCTTAAAAAGAGCAATATAAAATTGAAATAACTCGTTTCTATTATTTTAAAATGAGAAAATAAAATTAATTTCATTTGTTTTCATGGAAAACATGCAATTTTGTTGAAAGTACATTATACTTAGATTATTATTCTAAAATTGAGGTAGCTAACATGCTTGAGAGATATAAACCAACTTGGATGGTTGAATCAATTTATGATTTAACACCAGAGGATTTACAAAATCATGGAATTAAAGTTGTTATGACTGATTTAGACAATACATTAATTGCATGGGATAACCCAAACGGAACCCCAGAATTGAAGAATTGGTTAGAGCTTATAGCTGCGGCTTCAATTCCAGTGATTGTTGTATCTAACAATAGTCACGAACGTATTGAAAAGGCACTGGAACATATTGGATTACCATTTGTTTCCAGAGCTCTAAAACCATTTACAAAAGGAATTAACCAAGTTAAAAATGAATTTAAGATGAATAATCAAGATTTAGTTTTAATAGGTGATCAATTGATGACTGATATTGCTGCTGCGAATAATGCGGGCATTAAAAGTATATTGGTTAAACCACTTGTTGAATCAGACGCTTGGAATACAAAACCTAATCGTTTCATTGAAAAAAGAATTAAAAATCACTTAATTAAAAAACACGATTTTAAAACTAAATGGGGGAATTCATTGGATGACTGACATAATTGAAGTACCAGAAATTGACGAAGATCTTTTTTGTATTGGCTGTGGCTCAAAAATTCAAAGTGAAGAAGTAGATGAATTAGGCTATACACCTAAATCCGCAGTAAAAAAAGGACTTGAAACAAATGAACTATATTGCCAAAGATGTTTTAGACTACGACATTACAATGAAATTGCTGACGTTAAGTTAACTGATGATGATTTCCTAAAATTATTGAATCAAATTGGTAGTGCTGATGCATTAATCGTCAACGTTATTGATATTTTTGATTTTAATGGTAGTCTAATTCCTGGATTACATCGATTTGTGGGTGATAATCCTGTTTTAATGGTTGGAAATAAAGCTGATTTATTGCCTAAGTCATTGAGACGTTCGAAGTTAAAGGATTGGATGAGACAACAAGCTAATTTACAAGGATTACGACCAATTGATGTTGCATTGACAAGTGCAACAAAAAACTTTGCGATTGATGAATTATTAGAATTAATTGAAAAGTATCGTGAAGGCCGTGATGTGTACGTTGTTGGAGTAACTAATGTTGGTAAATCAACATTGATTAATCAAATCATTAAACAAAGAACAGGTGTCCAAGACCTGATTACAACTTCAAGATTCCCAGGAACTACGCTTGATAAGATTGAAATTCCATTGGACGATGATCGAGCTTTAATTGATACACCAGGTATTATTCATCAAGACCAGATGGCTCATTATCTATCAGGTAAGGCGCTAAGATTAGTTTCTCCTCAAAAAGAAATTAAACAACGCGTCTATCAGTTAAATGAAAACCAAACATTATTCTTTGGGGCTGTTGCAAGATTTGATTACATTTCAGGGGGAACTCCTGGTGTTGTCGTTTATCTTGATAATGATTTAATGATTCATAGAACAAAAACTGAGACTGCAAGTGAATTTTATGAGAAACATGCTGGTGGTTTATTAAATCCACCAACAGATGATGAAATGAACGACTTCCCAGAATTAGTTCGTTTTGAATTTAAAGCAACACAAAAAAGTGATTTAGTTTTTGCCGGACTTGGATGGGTAACCATTAATGAGGGTGCTAAAGTCGCTGGCTGGGCACCAAAAGGTGTTTCGGTTCTTTTACGTAAAGCAATGATATAAGAGGAGTTAACTAACATATGACATTAAGAGGCAAACAAAAAAGATATCTACGCAGTCAGGCACATCATTTACGTCCACTTTTCCAAGTTGGAAAAGAAGGCGTGTCTACTAACTGGTTAAACCAAATTCGCGAAGCAATTGAAAAACGCGAATTAATCAAAATTAACATGCTACAAAATGCAACAATTGATACAAATGAAGTTCGTATTTTTATTGAATCTAATAGTTCAATTCAAGTTGTTCAAGTGATTGGTCATACATTAGTGCTTTATCAAGCAGCAACAGATGTCGAAAATCGAGATATCTCTGACAAAGTTAATTTACTCGCTTAATTTAAAATTTTGAGGAGGTTTTTAGCTTGACTATTCAAGTCCAAAAATTAAAAGAAATTAATTTAGTTACGAAATTTAAGACTAAACCCATTCTTGATAATACGAAAAAGCGTGTTGGAATTCTCGGGGGTACGTTTAATCCGCCTCACTTAGGTCATTTAATAATTGCTGATCAAGTTTGTCAGCAATTAGGATTAAGTGAAGTTCGATTTATGCCGGATGCAACACCACCACATGTGGATAAAAAGGAAGCAATTGATGCAAAGTATCGCCTTGATATGGTTAATCAAAGTATCGCGGATAACGATAAGTTTAAGCTGGAAGATACTGAAATTAATCGCGGTGGTATTAGCTACACCTATGACACTGTGGTTGCTTTAAAAGCAGCTCATCCGGAAAATGATTACTATTTTATTATTGGCGGCGATATGGTAGATTATTTACCGAAATGGTCTCGTATTGATGAATTAGTAAAATTAGTACATTTTGTTGGAGTTAAACGAACGGGATTTGAACAAACAAGTCAGTATCCTATACTTTGGGTTGATGTACCAACAATTGATATTAGTTCAACACAAATTCGAGATAAGATAAAAAAAGGCTGTTCAATTAATTATTTAGTACCTAAGGCAGTCTCAAATTATATTGAGAAAGAAGGGTTGTATCGTGAATAATTTAGTTTATTCTAATAATCTTTTTAGTGGAACTAGAGAAGAATTAGTACAGATTTTGAAGGAAACTTTGAGTGAAAAAAGATTTCAGCATGTGTTAAATGTTGAAAAATCTGCAATTGAACTTGCTCAAAATAATAATGGTGATATTGAAAGAGCAAGTATTGCTGGACTTATTCATGATTATGCCAAGGAGCGGACAGATGACACCTTTATCAGAACAATTAAGCAAAAACATATGGATCCTGATTTATTAAATTGGGGGAATGCTATCTGGCATGGAATTGTTGGCGCAGAGTTGATACATGATGAATTAGGTATTACAGATGATAAAATTTTAACATCAATTGTGAAGCATACGACAGGCGATGTTGAGATGGATTTGTTGGATAAAATTGTCTACGTCGCTGATTTCATCGAAGAAGGTAGGACGTTCTCTGGCGTTCTTGAAGCACGAAAAAAAGCATTTGAAAGTTTGGATGCAGCTGTTGGATTTGAAACAAAACATACACTAAGTTATTTAATTAATACCAATAAAAGAGTGTATCCTAAAACAATTTTGACCTTTAATAAATGGGTCGCAGAATAGAGGAGTAATAATGAATAGTATAGAAAAATTAGAAATCGCAGTTAAGGCTGCTGACAGTAAACGTGGCGAAAAGACGGTGGCTATTGATGTCCATGAAATTAGTCTATTAGCTGATTATTTCATGGTGACACAAGCTGACTCAGCTCACCAAGTTAAGGCTATCGTCAAAGAAATTCAAGATCAAGAAGAACTAGCAGGTGTTGAAGTCCGTCGTATTGAAGGACGTAATTCAACTAGTTGGGTTTTATTAGATTTTGGAGATTTAATTGTGCATGTATTTAAAACTGAATCACGTGAATTTTATGATCTTGAAAAATTCTGGTCTGAAGGCGCATCTGTAGATTTATCAGCATGGATTGAAGAATAATGATTTATACCACCTTTTCAAAATTGTATGATCAATTAATGGATCCTGATTTATATGATTCTTGGCAAACATTTGTCGAAACACAAGTTCCTGATAAGAAAACTGAAATTCTTGAATTAGCTTGTGGTGCAGGTCAATTAGCAATTGCTTTAACGCAATCTGGTTATTCAGTCGTTGGTTTAGATTTATCTGAAGAAATGTTATCAATTGCTGACCAACACGCACAGGATGCGAATGTATCCTTGCCTTTAGTACAAGGTGATATGATGAATTTGGAAGAGGCAGAGTTACCACAATTTGATGCGGTAACTTGTTTTGCTGACTCATTTTGTTATTTACCTGACGCTGATGCTGTAGGAAACGTTTTTAAATCAATTCATGGATTACTACAAGAAAATGGTCGATTCATTTTTGATGTTATCTCAACCTATCAAACGGATGAGATTTATCCAGGTTATATGTACAACTATCAGGATGATGATCAAGCTTTTTTGTGGTCAACATTTAAAGATGAAGAGCCACACAGTGTCGTTCATGAATTAACTTTTTTTGTCAAAAATGATACTAACTGTCAATTTGAACGTCTAACTGAGGACCATCATGAACGAACATATTCAGTTAATACGTATACTGAATTGTTAAAAAATGCTGGATTTAAGAATATTAAAATTTCGGCTGATTTTGGCACAAGTCAAGTTGATGATAAAACAACAAGACTATTTTTTGTCTGCGATAAATAGGAGTGAGTTACTTGGACACGACTGGGGTTATTGTTGAATATAATCCGTTTCATAACGGACATTTGTATCAGATTAATCAAATAAAAGAAAAGTATCCTGATACGACGATTATTGCCCTTATGAGCGGACAATTCTTACAGAGAGGTATTCCAGCTGCACTTGATAAAGAGAGCCGTACGGAGCAAGCATTGCAATCTGGTGTTGATTTAATAGTTGAGTTACCCGTTGCATTTTCTGTTCAACCGGCTGATTTGTTTGCTCAAGGTGCCATTAAATTATTGGCCGGATTAAAGATAACCAGACTTGTTTTTGGTGCTGAACATCCTGATTTGGATTTTATGACTATCGCAACTGAAATTCAAACGTTAGATAGTGAGTTTAATCAGTTTAATGAAACGTATGCCACACAATATCAACGAGCTGTTTTTGAAAAAACAGGTGTTCAAATTAATCGGCCTAATGATTTGTTAGGTTTAGCTTATGCTGAAGCCTGCATAGCCGAAAAAGCCGAAATCCAGTTATGTCCGATTCAACGTATAGAGGCTGATTACCATGAAACAAAATTTGTTGATACTCAAAAAATTACAAGTGCAACAGCAATTAGATTAGCAGTTCAACATCAAGAATCGATTGTAGAAGTTGTTCCTAATCAAACTCGACTTGATTCAGAAAATGAAAGATGGGCCGATTGGACAGATTTTTGGCCATATCTTCGATATCAGTTGAGTCTATCAACACCAGGTCAATTATCGTCGATTTATGGCATGTCTGAGGGTATTGAGTATCGTTTGTTGCAGCAGTACGAAAAGTTGCCTGACGAGGCTAATTTTGATGATTGGGTCCAAGCCGTTAAGTCGAAACGAGTAACTTATACAAAAATCTCAAGACTAGCAACTTATATTTTGTTACAAATAAAGCAAAATGAAATTGACAAACAATATAAGCAGCCTTATTATCATGTCTTAGGGTTCTCAAAAAAAGGTCAAACGCTGCTTAATCATTTAAAAAAGGAAGTGCCATATCCTATAATAACAAAAATTAGTAAAAAGGATAAAGAGGGACTTTACCAATTAGATTATCGAGCAGGAATTATTTATGGGCTAGTTAGTCATAAAAAATCGGATCTTTTTAGAAGACCTAAACAAATTAATTAACATACTGTCAAGGATATACCATTGACAATGTTTTTAATCACAGGTATAATCATAAGCGTTGCATTAGGAGGCATATTTGCATGAAATGGTCCTTAGTTGAGTTAAAAAAACAAAGTGATGAACCACTTCAAGTTGACGAAATGTTAAACCTTTCCGAAGGATTAATGCTGCGCAACAAAACAATTACAGCTGTTTCAGAAGTCCATGTTACGGGCATTCTGTCAGCAGATCATCAAGATGTCATTGGTCATTTTAACGTTAGTTTAACAGTTGAAATGCCATCAACACGATCATTAAAGAGTGTCGATGTCCCATTAAATTTTTCAGTTGATGAATTTTATGTAGGCTATCGCGATAAAGCACTTGAACGGTTTGATAAAAATGATGTTGTAATTATTTTGGAAGAAGATATGCTCAATTTGAATTCTGTGATAGAGGATAATGTGTTATTACAGATTCCGATGCAGATACTGACTGATGATGAGAGAAAAGCAGAAGATTTACCAACCGGAGACGACTGGGAAGTTCTTACTGAAGATAAACTCGTACAGGTTAGAAAAGAAAAAGTTGATCCTCGATTTGCCTCATTACAAAATTTTTTTGATAATGATGGTTCTGAAGAGGAATAAACATAACAATACTTTTATTAAAAGTTTTGGATAATTTTAAAGGAGGTGTTTGATAATGGCAGTACCAGCACGTAAAACATCAAAAACACGTAAGAGAATGCGTCGTACGCATTACAAGTTAACTGTCCCAGGTATGAGCGCTTGCCCTAACTGTGGCGAATTAAGAAAATCACATTATGTATGTCCTAGCTGTGGTTTTTATGACGGAAAAGAAGTCGTAAAAGTAAACAACTAAATCTACATTAAGTAAAAAGCCTTAACAACCATGGTGTTAAGGCTTTTTCTGTACAAAAAAAATAAGATTCAATTGAATCTTATTTTTTTTCACTAATTTTCAAACTTATAATTTTGAAGTCTGTCTCTGGATCAAAAAATTGAAAAGGTAATTTGGCATGGCTTTCAATATAAGTTACATTTTTAGCCGGTGTTTTAACAGCCTTAAAAGTGGGCGATTTGATAGATTTAATTAAATCTATCAAATCTAGAAGTAATAACTCTGGTTTGTTACTAAGATTAGACCAGCCTGAAAATTCGGAACGATAATTTTTAAAGATTGTTTTTCTTATCGGACTGATGAAAGCATTACTACTGTCATTTTCGTAAGGAATTGACTGAGATGCGATAGTGTGCTGACTTGTGGTACTATAAATTTGAATTCGACTATCTTTTAAATCTAAAAAATCGGCCGTTAATAATTTGTCGTTAACTTGGACAACTAAGTCAAAAGTAGGGATATTGTTAGAAAATTCTGCTTTTGCGCGACTGTATAAAAAAGTATCGATGGCATAATATAATTCTTGTACTTCAACTAATTTCATATTTGAAAGACCTCCTGAAATCAGTATAACAAAAAAAGGTAAAATAGATAGGAATTTTTGATGTCTAGTGTATAATTGACGTTGAAAGTTAAATGGGTTTATTGACAAAGTCGGTAGCTGATACTTTCTTAGATTACATGGTTTTTGATTCACAAAAAATTAAAGAAATGTAGGAGGTATTATAATGGATAAAGCACAAATTGGTGTTATTGGAATGGCTGTTATGGGTAAAAATCTCGCATTGAATGCTGAGAGTCGTGGCCGTACGGTAGCTATTTATAATAGAACGGGAGCTAAAACTGAGCAAGTTATGAAAGACCACTCAGAAAAAAAATTAGTACCCAGCTACTCAATTAAGGATTTTGCAGATTCATTAGAAAAACCTAGAAGAATTATTATCATGGTAAAAGCTGGCAAACCAACTGATGCTGTTATTGCAGAACTATTACCATTCTTAGATAAAGGTGATGTTTTAATTGATGGTGGTAATACTTACTTTGAAGATACAGTACGCCGTAATGCAGAATTAGATAATTCTGGAATTAACTTTATTGGAATGGGCGTTTCAGGTGGCGAAATTGGTGCACTTGAAGGACCATCAATGATGCCAGGTGGCCAAAAAGAGGCATATGACCTTGTTGCACCAATTCTTGAGGAAATGTCTGCTAAAGCTAGCGATGGGACACCATGTGTGACTTATATCGGTCCTAACGGTGCTGGTCATTATGTTAAGATGGTTCATAATGGAATTGAATATGGTGATATGGAATTAATTTCTGAATCATATCATTTGTTAAGAGATTTATTAGGCCTCTCAGTTGATGAAATCGCTGATATCTTCTCTGACTGGAACAAAGGTGAATTGGATAGTTACTTGATCGAAATTACTGCTGATATCTTAACACGTAAAGATGATTTAGGCACTGGTAAACCTATTGTTGATGTTATCCTCGATCGTGCTGGAAATAAAGGTACTGGTAAGTGGTCATCACAGAGTGCACTTGAATTAGGTGTTCCTCAGTCAGTTATTTCTGAATCTGTTTATGCACGTTACATTTCAGCAATGAAAGAAGAACGTGTTGAAGCAAGTAAAGTTTTACCTAAACCAGAAGTTAAATTAGGTGAATTAGATAAAAAAGAATTAATTGAAAAAATTCGTGAAGCATTATACTTTAGTAAAATCATGAGTTATGCACAAGGATTTGAACAATTACGTGTTGCCTCAGAACATTATGAATGGGATTTAAACTTTGGTGATATGGCTAAGATTTGGCGTGCTGGATGTATCATTCGTGCCCGTTTCTTACAAAATATTACTGACGCATTTGACGAAAAAGCTGATTTAAATAACATCTTATTAGATGGTTACTTCAAAGATATTGTTAAAAAATATCAAGAATCAGTTCGAGATATCGTTGGTATTGCTGTTAAAGCTGGTATTCCAGTTCCTGGATTCAGTGCAGCAATTACGTATTACGATCAATACCGTTCAGAAGTTTTACCTGCTAATTTAATTCAAGCACAACGTGATTACTTTGGTGCTCATACGTATGAACGTACTGATAAACCAGGTTCATTCCACTATACTTGGTATACTGAACAATAAAAAAAGTTAATAAATATACTAAAAAAGGCTATCTAACAACGATTTAAAAGTTGTTAGATAGGCCTTTTTTTCTTTTGGTTACGCTTTTGGTTACGTTTGAGTTAAGTATCTAAATATTGTAATAGTTTTGAAGTTACTGTTATATAGATTTGGGTAATCCTTACATTGGAATGACCAAGTAGATCTTCAATGCTGTTAAAGGAGGTACCGACTCCATGTAAAATTAACAAACACAAAATTGTTATCACTCTTTAAAAATTAACGTTGATATCCTAAATTTGGAGAAGTGACTTTTCCAGTAGATTTATTGACGTCAAATTCTACCATGTGTGTTTCAGTATCGAAGACGGATACAATATATTTATTACCTTTATCTAAAGTATCGCTTGATTTAACTTTTGGTTCCCAGTCGCTTGTCTCATTATTGAATGATTTAAAATAGCTTAAAGCAAGTGATTCAGCTTTTGATTGCGTCATCTTAGTTGATGTAGATGAACTTGTAGATTTTTCAGTGGTAGTAACGTTATTTTTCTCAGCCTCAATACTAGAAGAGCTTGCGGCAATAGAACTTTCAGCTGCGGTAATTGAAGAACTTGCAGCTGAGATGCTAGATGCTTGAGCAGATGATTCTGATGATGCTTTACTTTCGGAAGTTGCTTTTTTTATGGACTCTTTCTTACTTGATTCCTTTTTAGCTTTTATAATACTAGATGATGCAGCCTCAGAAGATGAAGAATCCTTACTTGTATTCTTGCTATTCCCACATGCAGTTAGTGAAAGTAGTGTGATGGCAGTAATCCCGACTATTGTTATTTTTTTATTCATAACACAAATTCCTCCAAATATTTTTATAGTAAAAAGCGAGCAGTGGGAATTGAACCCACTCGAAGTATCTATACGCCCGTTATCTATTTGTTTAATTTAGTGTACTAGTACCATCCCTATAATTAAGAGTAACACCGGCCTCTACATTAAAAATGTAAGTATTGAATTTAATTGAGGAGCTACCAATAGATTGAGCTTCCATTTGTACGCCACGAGCAAGAAGTTCATCTCCTCTGAATATTGGAGTAACGCGGTATCTAATATAGTTATTAGGATGTTCTTTAAGGTAAGTAGCTATATCCATTTCATGGGCAAGCATTTCAGGTGCATTCAGTTCACGAGTACCCGTAATTAAATTCTTTGGATTATTGTTCTGACCTGATAATTGATAACCAATTAAATGGCTACGATTATATAACCATCCGTTACTAATACGTTTATTTTTCCAGCCAGTAGGGTTCCAAGTTAACCCTTCGCGTTTCGCGGTAGGCATTAAAGATTTACTTAACATTGCATTGGCGGTTCCAGCACGATTCAGAGAATCTAGGTTGCTGTACGCTTCCCAAGTACCTTTACTAGTAGATAGGGTGCTTTCGCTGAAAGTAGGAATATTATTATTAACTTCTATTTCAGATTTATCACTATAGTTTAGAGATGATAAATCAAGTGTCTTAGATTTTTTAGTTGTTTCTTTTTTTGAAGAATCTTTACTATCATATTTAGCTAACTTATTTTTTAATTCTTTGATTTCTTTGTTAAGTTTGTCTAATTTCACTTGTTCTTTATCAACTTTATTATTAATTTCTTCTGCTTGCTTTTTGGCAGTATAGTCGTAAGTAACATGTGAATCAGATTTTGCTAAAACGGTAGTCGTGTTACTGATACCAATAAAAGTGAATGATAAAATTAGAACACGTATTAATAAATGATTAGTTGATTTCATTATTTTTTCGCCTTTCTATATCCAGCATCTTGAGCGGCTTGTTCTGTTTGGAAAGTAATCGCATTTGATTTACTCATTTTATAACCAGTTTGACCGGGAGTATGGTAAATTTTAGAATTAGTATTACCGATGATGGATCCTCCGCCAGTAGTAACAGAATCTGCGTTAGATGAATCCGTAGATGTAGAATTATTTTCTTTTTGAACGCTGTTAAAATGTTCTTGTTCTTTTTTTGCAGCTAGTCTTTGAGAACTTTCAGATTTAGATTTAGCTTTAGATTCACTTTCTTTTTCAGAAGTGGCTTTAGATTCTTTCTCATTTAATTTTTTACTCAATGATTCAGCTTCAGATTCTTTTGAAGAAACTTCTTTTTTTATAGATTCATATTTTGACTCTGCCTTTTTCTTATCGGCAGAGCCAACTTTTGTTACGGTAGTAAGGGGCGATTGTTTTTTAGTTGGTTCGGCCTGACTAGTCATCCCAATGCCTACAAGTGAAATGATCAGTACAGCAGTAGGGTACCAAACCCGTTTCTTGATTTTAGTGTATATATTTGGATTTTTAGTTTTTGTCATAAATCTTTTAACTGTGTAGTAAATAATAAAATATATTGAAATAAAAAAAATAAGTGCAAATAAAACGTTCATAATACGTGTTCCTCCAAAGATTTTTGTAATGTAAAATAAGCAATAAAAATTGTCTCAGTAATAAAAGTTATGTTGGTAATCTTTTTAAGACAGAAAGCTTGATTGGGCGGAACTAGATTCTTTGACACTAGCATTTCTACTTGAAGAAGGTGCAGTGATACCAATTAGAACGAGTAAAATAAATGAGATTAGGAAACTAAATAATATTAATTTTCTTGCATGATTAGTATCCTTTTTGTTAATTTTTGCGATAATAAATTTAATAACATATACCAAAAATGTGATAAAAGTAGTAATAAATAAGAGAGCGAAAAAGATACTCATGTGGAAAATCCTCCAGAAATAATATTTTTAGTGAAATATTGCGTAATTAGATTATGATGGACATACTCTATATCAATACAATTTTACTATTAAACTTTATAATAGTATATGAAAATAATTATTAGATGAACGTTATGAATATGTCACATTGGGATTAACGTTAAGACGTTAGTTTATGGATATGAAAGAAAAATTAGGCTGAAAAAATCTATTGAATCCCGAAAATATAAAGAATTATTTGTATAAAAATAGAGTGGATTTTCCCACTCTATAAAAAGGCTAATTTTTGGAGTCACTACTGTTTAGAACTAAAATAAAATCGGTTTGGATAGCATCGCCTAAAACAAAATCATGTTGGCTATGTTTTGTTAAGCCTTGTTTTTCATAAAAGGAGAGGGCAGGTTTATTATGTTCCCAAACTCCCAACCAAAGTTGATCTTTTTTAAATTCTTTGGCAACCTCTTTAGATTTTTCAAATAGAAGTTGACCTAATCCCATTTTTTTGTGATTTTTGCGAATGTAAATTCGTTGGATTTCTAAGCCGTTCGGAAAGTCATCTTCAGTTTGTGCGTCGTTAATATTTAATTTTAAATATCCAGTTAACTCATCATTAACATGTACGAAGTAAAAGAATGCATTTGGATCATTTAATTCACTCGTTAATTGTGGTAAAGAATAAGCGGTATCCAAAAAATCTTGTAAATCTTTTGGATCGTTATCTGCAGCGAAAGTATCAGTAAAAGTTTCAATGCTAATCTTTTGTAATATTTCTAAGTCATTAATTGTGCAAAGTGTGATAATAGGTGTCATCGCTTTTTCTCCTTATATGTAATCTAAAATACTTATAGTAATAGTAGCCTAAAGCTGAAAAATAAACAAATATTAAAATAATATAGCATAATCCTTGACTCTGAGTGCACTCCAAGTGTTTAACTTAGTATATTAAATAAAAAGGGAGCGATTTAAATGAATACAGTTACATTAAATAATGGAGTGAAAATGCCACAACTAGGTTTTGGCGTGTATCAAATTCCTTTAGAAGAAACTGCAGAGGCAGTTTATCAAGCGATTAAAGTAGGATATCGATTACTAGATACAGCGATTGCCTATGGAAACGAAGTTGAAACTGGGGAAGCTATCCAAAGAGCGATCACTGAAGGATTAGTGACACGAGAAGAGTTGTTTGTCACAACCAAATTATTTATCCAACATGTTGGTGAAGAAAAGGCGATGAAGGCAATTGATGAATCACTAGAAAGAATGCAGTTAGATTATCTAGACTTATTCTTGATTCACCAACCATACGGTGATGTATATGGTGCTTGGCGCGCTTTAGCTACCGCACAATCTGCTGGGAAAATACGTGCTATTGGGGTGTCTAACTTTGATATCGGAAAATTAATAGAATTCTCTCATATGAATGGTGTGGCTAAAGTTCAAGTTAACCAAATAGAAGTGAACCCATGGAATCAACGTTTAACGGATGAAGCCTATCATGAAAAATTAAGCATTCAAATGGAAGCATGGGCACCTTTTGCTGAAGGCCGGTTAGACTTATTTAAAAATGAAACATTGTCAAAAATTGGTAAACAATACGGTAAATCAGTTGGACAAGTTATTCTAAAATGGTTAATGCAACGTGGTATTGTAGCACTTGCTAAATCTGTGAGACCGGAACGAATGGCAGAAAATATCGACATATTTGATTTTGAATTAACAGTGGAAGACATGGCAACTATTACTGCCTTAGACAAACAAGAATCTGCCTTCTTTGATCATAATGATCCAGAAAGAGTTGAACGGTTCATGGAATTATTGTCATAAATTACCTGAAGTAAAGTTATTTTGCCAATGGTAAATAAAATATAAGTATAAGTATATAACGGAAAAGAAGCATTTGGGATAATTTTATCTATTTGAAGTGGAACCCCCTAAGTTGGAGAAAAATCTAACTTAAGGGGTTTTATTGTGTTCTTAGTTGAAATAAAGGAAAAAACTTTAATAGTTAACCAATGAGGTAGTATGGAATAAGATAATCCGTAACTATTTTTTAAGACGCTAAGGTATAATTTCGATATTCTAATATCCTAACTTAACGGCACACTTAGAAAATATAATGTGGTTTGGTGGAATTATTTTGTCAGAGAATAAAACCTTTTCATATAAGGTTTTTGAAGAAGTTATTTTGAGTATGCTGAATGGAGAAATCCGTGTTAACGTTGTAAAAGAAATTGAAATGGCAAAATTTATAATTGAATTATCGGTTTTACTGATTAAAGCTGCTGGTATCGAATAACTAATTCCAATTTTTAGTTTTCATTTTAATAAAGCGTTAATGATATATTTTTTAAAGTTAACGGTTTGTTATATTAATTTTATTACTCTTTTAGTTAATAATATATTAAAAAAACGGTTAAAAAGTGCTTGAATACCTATATGAGTTGAGCAGTGCAAAGTGTATGCAAGAATATCATTTAATGGTAGAATAAGAAAAGTAAGATATCGGTTAAAAATTGTGTGTATATGGATGAGAAAATAAAATAAAACTAACAGGAGATCATGAAAATATGAGTCGTATTCTAATAATTGAAGATGAAAAAAATTTAGCGCGCTTTGTTGAATTAGAATTACAACATGAAGGATTTGAAACTGAGGTTCATTTTGATGGGCGAACGGGTCTAGAAGCTGCTTTAAATGAAGATTGGGATTCAATTCTACTTGATTTAATGTTACCTGAATTAAATGGTCTTGAGGTTTGTCGCCGTGTACGACAAGTTAAAAATACACCAATCATTATGATGACGGCTCGTGATTCAGTTATTGACCGCGTATCTGGCTTAGACCATGGAGCAGATGATTATATTGTTAAACCATTTGCAATCGAAGAATTATTGGCGCGTTTACGTGCATTGTTACGTCGTATTGATATAGAGGGTGAACAAAATGTTGCAAAACAGACAACTGTCACTTACCGTGATTTAACAATTGAAAAAGAAAATCGTGTTGTTCGTCGTGATGAAGAAGTTATTGAGCTAACCAAACGTGAATATGAACTACTTTTAGCTTTAATGGAAAGTGTTAATGTTGTTTTAGCTAGAGATGTTTTATTAGCTAAAGTTTGGGGATATGAATCAGAAGTTGAAACAAACGTTGTGGATGTTTATATTCGTTACTTACGAAATAAAATAGATCGTAGCGGTGAAGAAAGTTATATTCAAACGGTCAGAGGAACAGGGTACGTAATGAGATCATGAGAAAAAAAATAACCCAGCATCCAAAAGAAGTAAGACGTATGTCACTTAAATGGAAATGGGCATTAGGAACGGCAATAGGTGTTTTACTTATATTTGCCGTTTTTTCTGCGCTTATTTTTCAGAGTTTTAGTGGCGTTTTATTAGATAAAGAAAAAAAAGATGTACAAGATACTTTAAGAACGGTGACGCAACAGTTAAGTCGTGAGAATCAAGACTTAACAATTTCAAGTACTGCACAACATTTAAAACCGATAAATGCAGATTCTCGACCAGATAAAGACGAAAATAACTTGTACTCAAATGCAGTAATTGTTAATTTATCAAGAGAAAATATTGCAGTAGGTGTTTATAATTTGAAGCAACAAGAAGTTTTTGCTTCAAGAAATTTAAACGTACCATTTGTTAAAAAAAATAAAATGACGTTTACTAGCCAAACAATTGATGGCGCAAATGGATATGTTGCTAGAAGAGCTATTTATTCATCTAAAACTGGCAAAAAAATCGGGTATGCACAAGTAACTAATGCTTTAGAAAATTACCATAAAATTAGTAATAAATTAATTCTAATTTTTATTGTTTTAATTATTACGGCAACCTTTGGTAGTGCTATATTAGGGTATATCCTGGCATCTTGGTTACTGAGACCGATTGAAGTAGTGAACGAAACTATTGATATTATTAATGAAGGCGAAACACCAATTGGACATGTACGTGTCCCAGATATGCATAGAAATGATGAGTTATCTGATTTGGCGGACTTGTTCAATAGTATGCTAGATAGGATGGAGCGCTACGTTGATCAACAGCAACAATTTGTTGAAGATGTCTCACATGAGTTAAGAACCCCTGTAGCAATAATTCAAGGTCATATGGAATTATTGAACAGGTGGGGTAAAGATGATCCGGCAGTTCTAGCGGAGTCGATTGAAGCATCTTTGCAAGAAATTAATCGTATGAAGAGTTTAGTTCAAGAAATGCTTGATTTATCAAGAGCTGAACAAGTAGAGATGACATTTAAAAATGAGTTAGTTGATGTCCGATTAGTTGTTTTACAAATTTTCAATGATTTTAAAATGATACATCCCGATTTTACGTTTATTTTAGATGAAGATTTTAATGGAGAAAGTTTGGTAAAAATATCGCATAATCACTTAGAACAAGTTTTAATTATTCTAATGGATAATGCCGTTAAATATTCAGAAACAAGAAAAGAAATTCATATTTCAGCATCAAAAGATATGAAAATGGTTCAAATTGCTATTCAAGATTTTGGTGAAGGAATTTCTAAAGATGACTTAAAAAATGTTTTTAATCGCTTCTATCGCGTTGATAAAGCTAGAAGTCGTGATAAAGGCGGTAATGGTCTTGGATTATCAATCGCACAAAAACTCATTATGGGTTATAAAGGAACATTAGTGGTAGAAAGTGTTGAGAAGCGTGGTTCAATATTCAGAATTTCGTTGCCTCTAGCTACTACTAAACCAACCGAAAAGATAAGAAGAGACTAGTGTTGAAATGCAATACAAAAATTTAGACAGTATAATAAAAAAAGCTTACCATTCTTAGAGCAATTCTAAGAATGGTAAGCTTTTTTTAATGGTTAATCTTTATTTGCGGTTTTGTTTACCAGCATTACGATTACGATTATTTTTTGCTACATTTGAAAGATTATCTTCAACATTATCAATTGTTTGTTCCACTGTTTCTTCAACAGCATCAATTGTTGAACGTTCTCTAACAATTGGTGGGTTCTTAGCAAGTTCAGCTTGAATTTCGCGACGAATCTTAGGACGCATTAACATAATTATAAATGTTTGAACACAAGCGAAGAGGCCACCGATGAAGAAGTAGAGACCAATACCTGCTGGCGCACTCATTGTAACAAAGACCATCATAACTGGACTAGCAATTAACATTGTTTGCATTGTTTTCTTTTGTTCTGGCGGAATGCCAATTGTTGAAATGAATCCTTGACCCAAATACACAATGAAACATAGCACAGTAAAGATAATTGATGGTGTACCTAATTTAATGCTAAAGAAGACAGCATCCTTTAATTCTGAAGAATATAAGATTGCAGCGTATAGCGCAGCAAAAATTGGCATTTGAACTAATAATGGTAGGCAGCCAATTCCGCCAGTCATGCTGACGTTGTTATCTTTATAAAGTGCCATCATTTCTTGACTGATAGCTGCTTTTTCTTCTGAACTTTTAGCATTTTTTTGTCGTTCTTGAATGACTTTTAATTGTGGTTGAATCGAACCCATTTTTTCTTGTTGAACGGTCGCTTTTTTCGATTGATTAATCATCATTGGCATAAGTGCCAAGCGAATGACGATTGAGATAACGATAATTGCTAGACCGTAGTTGTTACCTAGATGAGCGGATAACCAGTCAAGCAATCCCTGAGTTGGTTTTGCTAAATAGTCGTAAACCATCCCAAAAGGATTACCATTCTTGTCTCTGCGGACGCATCCCGATAGGAACAGGACAAGCGCCATGAATATTGGGAGCATTGTTAAACGTTTAATCTTTTTCATTAATATATTTTCCCCTCTTAAAGTGACTATATCGATTACTATACTTTAAATATAGGGGGATTTCAATGGGCTATAAATAAATCGTAATTAGTAAATAACGGTAAAGGCAGTCGGCATATAATTAGTTAAGGAGGTTTCTTTATAATCAGTCACCTTACCGGCTGGTGTAGGTGAATTTTTAACTTTTTGAATAAATTTTTCTAATTGGGTATTATCTGAACTACTTGCTTTAATTGTGACGCTGTCATCAAAATTATTTTGTACTGACCCGTAGATGCCTAGATCATCGGCTAATCTCTTCGTCGTATATCTGAAGCCAACACCCTGCACGCGACCAAAAACAGTTATTTGAATAGCACTCATAATGTAATCCCTCCATATTATAAAGTAGATATAGGCATTTATTGCTTTCATTATAACTGGAAAAGATGATAATGACCAACTAATGCTATTTTAAATATGCTATAATTATTTCCAATAGTAAGAGGGGTACATTTATGGAAAAAATTAATTCAACACAGAATGCTAAGATTAAATACTGGAAAAAATTACAAACTAAAAAAGGTCGTAAAAAGGAAAATAAATACCTTTTAGAAGGCTGGCATTTAGTTAAAGAAGCACTCATGGCAAACACAAAAATTGAATATTTGCTTGTTACTAATGATTTTAGATATTTTGATGAAATAGCCGATACGACAATTGAGCAAGTAGAAATCTCATCTGAAGTTAGTTTATATCTTGCTGACACGAGTACGCCACAAGGTATTTACGCGGTAACTGAGATGGAAGAAAATCAACAATTATCAGTTGACCATTTAACTGGTGGCTGGTTAATGCTAGATGGTGTTCAAGATCCAGGAAATATTGGAACAATGGTTAGAACTGCCGATGCTGCCGGTTTAACAGGTGTCATTTTTGGTGAGGGTAGTGCAGATAGTCATCATCCTAAAGTTTTACGTTCGATGCAGGGAAGCCAATTTCATGTTCAATTAGTGGATGCCGATTTAATGGAAGTTACTACCTTATTCAAAGAAAATAATATTGCTATTTATGGTTCTGAATTAAATGAAGATGCACTTAGTTATCGTGAGATTTCTGCTACAGATAATTTTGGTTTAATTATGGGAAATGAAGGTAACGGGATGCGTAATGACCTGTTAAATGAAACGGATGCTAATTTATATATTCCAATTAAAGGTCGTGCTGAATCGTTAAATGTCGCTATTGCTGCAGGTGTACTAATGTTTCATCTTAAAGCTTAATTATGATATTTGGTGAAATTATTACGATTTACTAAAGATAACTGATTGCGCTTGCAATAGGTGCTCAATCAGTTATGATGGAGATAGGAAAAAATATTTTGGGGGCGTACTAGTATATGAAAAAAGATTCGTATCTTGATGATGAATTATATATGAGTTATGTTGGAGACCTTTTGGCAAAACCAGAAGTTCAAAGATTAAGTGAATATACACAACATCATTTTTCTACTCGATTAGAACATTCAATCTCAGTTTCCTATGACAGTTATCGTATCGCTAAAAGATTACATTTAAATGCAAAAGCAACGGCAAGGGCCGGATTATTACATGATTTATTTTACTACGATTGGCGTACAACTAAATTCGATCGCGGTACACATGCTTGGATTCATCCGCGTATCGCTATTAGAAATGCAGAGAAGTTAACGACATTATCTGATTTAGAAAAAGATATCATCATGAAACATATGTGGGGTGCTACTGTTGCACCACCTAAATATCCAGAGGGATATATTGTAACCATGGTTGATAAATATGAAGCAACAAGTGAAGTTTCATCACCGTTAAAAAATAAATCAAAACATAGCTTTCAGCAATTAATTGCAATTTTAAAATAGTTTTAAAAAGGATAGGCCTACAGGCTTATCCTTTTTGTTTTTTCGAAAACGAACCAATTTGTTTACTTTTTGTTAGTTAATGATAAAATATAGTAATAAAGTAACTGAGGAGGGGTTAATTATGCAAGTTGTTCAAGAAAAAACAAATTATGAAATGTGTCCTAAATTTGAAAAAACTTTTTCAATATTAGGTAAAAAATGGAACGGTTTAATTATTAACGTTTTATTGGATGAAGGACCTCAACGATTTAAAGAATTAGCTCAAAAGGTTGATAAATGCAGTGACCGTGTATTAGTTGAACGTTTAAAAGAACTTGAAGATACTAATATTATCTCAAGAGTCGCCATCGGTGAAACTAGTCGTAGTTTTTATGAGCTTACTGAACAAGGAAAAGACATGAAAAATATGATGGATAGCGTCCATACATGGTCAGAAAAGTGGTATACACTTAAAGATTGCGAGTAAGACTTGACGATAGGCTTTGATACCTTTAAACTATGAATATAGAATAAAGGCTTAGACAGAAAATAGTAGATATTTTTCTTGGATTTAAAGGGATGGTTAGCTAGACTGAAACTAACCAATAAATAAAATATTGAATTCACTTCTAGAGCTGTTAATTAATGTAGGCTAACTTAAATCATGCAATTAACCGGTTAATGGCCGTTATCATTTTGAGTGTTTGGGAATTTGTATTCTCAAAAACAAGGGTGGTACCGCGAGACCTCGTCCCTTTTTAGGACGGGGTCTTTTTGTGTCTAAAATCTATCAAAACAACTAATAAAGGAGTCGATATTAATGGATTTAAAAGAGAAATTACTTGAGTTACAAGAAAAAGGCTTGAAACAAATTCGTGAATCAGAGGATCTAAAACAAATTAATGCTATTCGTGTTAATTTACTTGGAAAAAAAGGACCAATCACAGAAGTTTTAAGAGGTATGAAGGAATTATCAGCCGAAGAACGACCTAAAATTGGTAGCTTTTCTAATACCATTAAAAATGAGTTAGCTGAAGCTATTCGTGTGAAAAATGAAGAACTTGAAATTAAAATGACTGCTAAAAAGTTGGAAAAAGAAAAAATCGATGTAACGCTACCAGGTGCCCAAATTCAATTAGGGCAGCCACATGTTATTATGCAAGTGATTGAAGAATTGGAAGAGCTCTTTTTGGGTATGGGGTATCAAGTTGTTTCAGGTCCAGAAATAGAAGAAGACCATTACAATTTTGAAATGTTGAACTTACCTGCGGATCATCCCGCTCGTGATATGCAAGATACATTTTATATTACAAAAGAATTATTAATGAGAACACAAACATCACCCGTTCAAGCAAGGACAATGGAAACACATGATTTTTCAAAAGGACCATTAAAAATGGTTTCACCTGGTAAAGTTTATCGACGTGATACAGATGATGCAACGCATTCACATCAATTTCACCAGTTCGAAGGGTTAGTAATCGACAAACATATTACGATGGCAGACTTAAAGGGAACGATTGAACTGATTGCTAAAACAATTTTTGGAGAAGAACAAGAAATTCGGTTACGACCAAGTTACTTCCCATTTACGGAACCGTCAGTTGAAGTCGATGTGACCTGTTTTAAATGTGCGGGTAAAGGGTGCTCAATCTGTAAATACACAGGCTGGTTAGAAGTTTTAGGCGCTGGAATGGTACATCCTAATGTATTAAGAATGGCCGGTGTCGACCCTGAAGTATACGGTGGTTTTGCCTTTGGTTTAGGACCAGATCGTTTTGCGATGCTTAAATATAGTATCGACGATATTCGTCATTTTTATTTAAACGATAATCGATTCCTGTCACAATTTACGAAAAGAGGTTAGAGATAATGAAAGTATCTAAAAATTGGTTGAATGAATATTTAACATTAGAAATTGAACCTGAAATTATTGCTGAAAAAATAGCTCGTACAGCCGTTGAAATTGATAGCGTTGAACGTCCTTCTGAAGGACTTAAAAAAATTGTTGTTGGATATGTTGATAGTTTGGTACCACATCCAGACTCTGATCATTTAAATATCTGCCAAGTTGATGTTGGTGAAGGATCTCTTAGTCAAATCGTTTGTGGCGCACCTAATATTGCCGCAGGGCAAAAAGTTATTGTTGCATTACCCAATTCTAGAATTGCTGATAATGTTAAAATCAAACGTGGTAAAATGCGCGGACAAGCTTCTGAAGGTATGATTTGTGCATTACAAGAAATTGGATTTTCAGATAGTGTCGTGCCTAAAGAATTTGTAGAAGGTATCTACGTAATGCCAGAAAATGCAATTCCTGGTGAATCAGTCTTTGATTACTTAGGTATGAATGATGACATTATTGATATTGATGTGACACCAAATCGTGCTGATATGTTAAGTATGCGTGGGGTAGCACATGAACTATCTGCTGACTATGATGTTCCGGCAACATTTAAGCATCCAGAATTGAAAGAAACATCTACTGAAAAAATTGAAGATTACATTTCTTTATCGTTGCCTGATAAAACGTTAGCACCCACATATTCGATGCGCGTGATTAAAGATTTAACAATTAAAGCAAGTCCAATGTGGTTACAAATTCGTCTTTGGAACGCAGGCGTTAGACCTATTAATAATGTCGTTGATGTGACCAATTATATATTGATGGATTATGGTCAACCATTACATGCCTTTGATTATAATAAATTGGGAAGTAAAGATATTTTAGTAAGAACAGCTATTGCTGGCGAAAAGATTACAACACTAGATAGCGAAGAACGTGAATTAAAAGAAAAAGATATTGTGATTACAAATGGTAAAACACCGATTGCTATTGCTGGGACAATGGGTGGCGAATCAACACAAATAACCGACGAAACTGTGACAGTTGCGATTGAATCTGCAGTATTTAACAATTCAATGGTTAGAAAAACAGCACGCACACATGGTATTCATAGTGAAGCCTCAATGCGATTTGAACGTGGTATTAACGTTGAAACAGTACAAGAAGCACTTGATGCAGCAGCAGAGTTAATCGCTAATTTAGGTGATGGAACAGTTGTGTCGGGTACGGCAAGTGCAAGTAAGCTAGAAGCAGAGTCAACTTTTGTTGATACAACGGTGGCACATATTAATGGTGTACTTGGGACTGAATTATCAGAATCTGAAATCACTAAATTATTTAAACAATTAGGATTTACGGTTGTAAATCGCGATGGTACTTTAAATGTTGAAGTTCCTGCAAGACGTTGGGATATTAGTATTGAAGCAGATTTAGTAGAAGAAATCGCGCGTATTTATGGATACGATAATATTCCTTCTACACTACCAACTGGCAAAATGACTCCTGGTAAATATACTTATAAACAAAAAATGATTAAACAGGCGCGTCATATTTTGGAATCAGCTGGGTTATCTGAAGTTATTAGTTATGGATTAACAACGGAAGAAAAAGCTGGTAAATTTATTTTTGAAGAAAAAGATGTTTTTACGACAAATTTAATGTTCCCAATGAGCTCAGAACGAACAACAACAAGAATGAACTTAATCAGCGGGTTATTAGATGATTTAGCGTACAATGAAGCACGAAAATCTGACAATCTTGCTTTCTATGAACAAGGAAGAGTCTTTTTCCGCAGTGAGGGCGAAGAGCGACCTACTGAAATTGAACATATTGCAGGTGCAATGACAGGATTATTTAAACTTGCAAATTGGCAAAATGAAAAACAACCTGTTGATTTCTTCATGATTAAAGGTGTTGTTGAACAATTATTAACACAATTAGAATTAGTTGATGATGTTACTTATGTATCTTCTGAAAGTCATGAAGATATGCATCCAGGACGAACAGCTGATATCTATTTAAAAGATGAATTAATTGGTTTTGTCGGCCAAGTACATCCTAATTCAGCTAAAGAATTTAATTTAAAGGAAACATACGTTTTCGAATTAGATCTTCAAAAATTAGTTGATGCGAAAAAAGCAGACCGATTATTTGCGCCTATTTCTAAATTCCCATCAGTTACTCGTGATGTGGCCCTCCTAGTTGCTAATGATATAGCTAACAGTGAGATTGAAGCGTTAATTAAAAAACAAGGTGGAAAGTCTTTAATTGATGTTCATTTATTTGATCTTTATCAAGGATCTCATATTGAAAATGGCATGAAATCCCTTGCTTATACGTTAACTTATCAAGATATTACAAAAACTTTGGTTGAAGAAGATGTCACAAATGATTTTAACCGTGTTATCGAAGCTTTAAAAGAGACGCTTAGGGCTGATATTCGATAATTTAGGACGCAGCTTAATAATACTTATTATTAAGCGTGAGGAGGTTAAACAATGAAAAAAGATGATACATCTCCAGAATTACCGCCAGAGAATAATAAAAACCAGGCTAAGAAAATTATTGCAGGGGTCATTGCATTATTATGTATATTACTACTGACAATATTGTTTATGACCTATAGATATATCAAGGCATCTTTAGATCCACTAGATAAAAATAATAATAAAATTGAACAAGTTTATATTCCAATTGGATCAAGTACAAAACAAATTGGAACAATTTTAGAAAAAAATAAAATTATTAAAAGTGGTACGGTGTATACGTACTATGTCAAGCAAAAAAAGGTGTCACAATTTAAGGGCGGCTACTATCAACTTAAGGCATCTATGAGTTTGGATAAAATTGCTTGGACACTTCAACAAGGTGGAAGTAGTGAGCCTATACAAAATAAATTAGCGAAAGTATTAGTTGGTGAGGGAACAACAATTAACCAAATCGGTAAATCCATTTCAAAAGAAACAAATTTTTCATATAATGATTTTATTAAATTAATGAAAAATAAAACTTTTTTGGATTACTTAGATAAAAAATATCCAGATCTTTTAGATACCACTATGGCATCTAAAAACGTGAGATATCCTTTAGAAGGTTATTTGTTCCCAGCTACGTATACTGTTTATAAAAAAACAACGTTAAAAAATCTTGTTGAGCAAATGATTGTTAAAGCAAATGATGAATTATCGCCTTATTATGCAACAATAAAAAAACAAAAATTAACAGTACAAGAGGTCATTTCTCTCGCTTCATTAGTTGAAAAAGAGACGGAAAACCATAAAGATCGTCAAAAAATTGCCGGTGTTTATTTCAATCGAATTGCATCAGAAATAACGTTACAATCAAAAATATCAGTTAGTTATGCGCTAAATATACCGCAAAAAGATTTAACGTCAGCTGATTATTACGTGGATAAACCATATAATTTGTACGTTTATAAAGGATATGGACCTGGTCCATTTAACAATGCTAGTTTAGATTCTATCCAGGCTGTTTTGACACCATTGGACAGAAAGAAAGGTAATTTCTATTTTATTTTCAATTCAAATTCTAAAAAAATAGAATATTCTAAAACGTATGAATATTACCAAGCATTTTCACCTATGACACAGGCTGATAATGATTATGTTCAATAATCCACGCAACCGGTTTACAATCACAAAATTAAATGTTAACCTGATAGGCATATTGAACTTATTAATTTTAAGAGGAGTAAGTGATGGCAGAAGATAAAGTATATCCAATGACCGTAGACGGTAAAGTTAAACTTGAAGAAGAACTTGAAACATTAAAAACAAAAACGCGTGCAGAAATTATTAATCGTATTAAGATTGCACGTAGTTATGGCGATTTATCAGAAAATTCAGAATATGAATCAGCTAAAGATGAACAAAGTTTTGTTGAAGGCCGAGTTAAAACAATTGAACATATGCTCCATTATGCAGAAATTATTGATAACGCTGGTGTAGATGCTGACGAAGTTTCTGTTGGTAAAACAGTTTCATTTATGGAACCTGGTGAAGAGGAAGAAACATACACGATTGTTGGTGCGGCAGAAGCTGACCCAATGTCTGGTAAAATTTCAAATGAATCACCAATCGCTAAAGGATTAGTTGGCCATAAATTAAATGAAACAGTAACAATTGAAACACCAAATGGTAATTTTGAAGTCAAAATTACCGATGTTAAAGATAATTTATAAAAGCTAAATATAAAAGATTAAGTTGCAAATCATTTGTTACTTAGTCTTTTTTTATTAAATTAAGTAGGTGAGATAAGTTGAAAAAGAATTTTGCAATAATCGGTTTAGGTCGATTTGGTGCGAGTGTTTGCGAAACGTTGATTGAGTATGGGCAAGAAGTTTTAGTTATTGATAGGGATGAAGCTCGTGTAAATGATTATATGGATATTGCAACACATGCTGTTGTTGCCGATGCACAAGATGATGAAGCTTTAAAATCAATCGGTATTCGTAATTTTGATCATGTGATTGTCGCAATTGGTGAAGATATTCAAGCAAGTATCTTAGTCACATTGATGGTTAAAGAATTAGGTGTTCCTGTCGTAACGGCTAAAGCATTGAATAAATATCACGCTCGTGTACTCCAAAAGGTTGGGGCAGATCATATTGTTCATCCTGAACGAGATATGGGAATCAAGTTGGGTAGGGCATTAAGTTCTAATCATTTGTTAGATTACTTAGATTTAGATGATGATTACCGATTGGCAGAAATTGATATGACAGATCCGAGATATGTTAATAAGACATTAGATGAATTAAATTTCAGATCAACATTTAATTTAAATGTAATCAGTATTAGACGTGGTAAAGAAATGATTATTTCACCATTAGCAGATCAAATTATTTTACCAAATGATCAGGTACTGATTATTGGTGAAACAAAAGCTGTCACAGAATTTGATGAAAAAATGAACAAGACTAAATAAAAGGACAAGATTGCATATTGCAATCTTGTCCTTTTGTATTATACAAAAACTATTTAATCAATCTTTTTGTGTGAACGATAATTGGCTTAATAAGTATCAAGAGAATAGCCAAAATTGAGACGATCAAACCAATACCCATGTATGGTGGCCAATAGATAAGTTTAACGGTATGATTTCCCTTAGCAACTTTAAAGCTGAGAAAAGTATTCAATGATTTATTAGTTGCTACGGATTTACCATCAACTTTAACATGCCAACCTTTACTGTATGGAATCGTTGTAAAGACGACTTGATGATTACGTTTAACTGATATTGAACCTGTGATTGAATGTTGATTGTATTTTGTAACGTTTAATTCACTAGATTTTAGTTGCTTAATTTGGGATTTAAATGAATTAACATTCATTTGATAAAGCGTAAAGTTTTCTAAGAAAAGGGTTCTTTTCTTTAATTTAGCTGTCAGAACTATTTTTTTACCTTTATTATTGGATGCAATATTAACAACAACTGTATTTCGATACGTTTTATATTGTTTTAATTCGTGACCATTTAATTTAAATAAAACATTATCAGTACTTAATCCTGAACCTAAGGTTAAATAATAAGCATCGTTTGTTGTTGGTGTGTATGTGAAAGTGACTAGTCCAGATTTATTTAGTTTCGTTTTTGTTAGAATAGAATTTGTTAAATTAATTTGTGAACCAACGTTATCAAAATTGACAGTATTAAAATTAATTGGTGTAAATAAAGCATCGTTATTAATACCGGTTAGAGCAGATAACCAATCAGACTGATATCTTAATGGGTTAGTTGTTTTATTCTTGTTTGTCAATATAGTATCATTTGCTGCATAGCCAATTGATAAAGCATACGGATTTTTAACCGTTTCAGTTAACGAGTTATTTGAGACAGGTCTATAGTAAGCTGTATCAGGTTTTTCAGTTAGTGGTGTCAATGTTTCTAACTGTGTGTCCAATGCCTTAGAAGTCCGTAATTGTTTTGGTGTAAAAACGTACTTCATATTTAATAGGGCATCTGTTACCAAGGTACCATTTGAGTAAGTGACATAATTATCACCATCAGGTTGTCCTATCTTACCGTAAAAAGTTGGGATTGATTTTGAAAAAGCAGAACTAAAATGGGAACCGCTGAAAAAATCAGCTGACATGGCATCATTTTTAGTCCGACTGTATGTTTGTGCGACACGATAGAAAGAATTATCAATTTTTTTTAACGATTTACTTTCAGTTGCTAGGGCAGTCGTTGACACGTCGTATTCACTTGTAGATAAATAACTAATGTTATCTAATGAATAAACAGCGTTACATGACATCTCAGCTATTACACTTGCAAATAACAACCATTTGAATGAAGGTGATGCATGATCTTGGAACTGAATTAAAATTAACGTTAAAAGAATAAATAAAATTGATAGGAATAAAGTTTCATCAGATAAATAACTATAAGATTCTTTTGATATAAATAAGTACGTAAACATTCCGATGAATAAAAGACCTACAATACTCAATTTCCAGAATTTTATAGGATTAAAGTACTCAAATTGTTGAGCAGCTAAAAGGATAATCCAAAAGCAAAATACAAATGAAAAACGATAAGGATACCAAACTGGAAATTGCATTCCGTGCCATAGTAAATCTAAAGGTTCAAAGCACATCGATAGGATCAAGAAACTTGTGATTAAAAAAGAGACAACCCGTTCTTTAATTGAAAAACGGTTATTCATGAAATATAAGATAAAACCAATTAAAGCCAAACTCCCTACAAAAATATTAGGGAAACCAGAAGGCATTTGATCAAAATTGAATGAACCAATCACAAATTTTGAAAGCATCGCTAAAGGATTATATTCAATTTTTGCTTTAATAGATTCTTCCGTGTATTCTCCCTTACTTGAAAGCAATGAGAATAGAGTTGGAAAGAGGATAATTGCTGAAATTGCTACAGAAACTAGAGATTTATAGATGAAAATCCATGATTTTTTAAAAAATTGTTTAACTGATAGAGATACACGACTTGTTGTATATAAGAAATATAAAATCATAAAAAGACAGACCATATAACCCATATAATAGTTAACGATTAAAAGTAACGCAAGCCACCAAGTATAAGCCCAACTTTTTGAATTCAACTGTAATTTTTCAAAGCCTAAAATAACTAAAGGTAATAGAATAACAGCGTCTAACCATAATAAATTAAGTTGGTTAGCAATCGTCCAACCCATTAGCGCATACGCTGTGGCAAATAATGGGATATAAAGTGAAGTCATTCTTGTTGTTTTCTTTAATAATAAACCGAACGTAAGGCCTGATAAGGCATATTTTAAAAGGGTGACTACCATAACACCCGCTAAAATTGATTTTCCTGGAAATACTAAGAAAATAAGATTAAAAGGACTCATTAAGTAGTATGCCCACTCACCTAACATATCACCACCAATTGCTTGTGAAAATGAATAGAAAAAACTAGTAGGATGATGGAGAAGTGTGGCTCTAAAATAAGAGAAAAAATCAATATATTGCTGACCTAAATCAACAGTTAATAGAGAACTATTCCCAAAAGGATACATTTTGCGGCCAATAAAGTAACAAAGCATAATGAATAAAGGAATAAGGAAACTTAGAAGGAGTACATGATTCTTTTTAAGATAATTTTTAAGCTTAACCATTTTAAAACCTCTCTGACTATTAATGTATGGTAATAAGAATAGCATATTTGGGACTTTACCGCATAAATCAGCAGCAGATAAAAATATATTTAATCTGATTATTAAAGTTTTTATTATAATATAAATTGTTAGCCTGTTTATTGGGCCAATGAATCTTAAAAATGTGGTAATATGGTAAATGATATATTTATACGAATTAAAAGACTAATAATGATACAGTGAGAGGTAATTAAACGTGAAACTTCCAAAAACAAAACAAGGTCGAAGCAAACAAAATAAATCACATATTCCATTTAGATTAAATTTCCTGTTTTTTATTGTTTTCCTACTTTTTGCAGCATTACTGGCGCAGTTAGCCTATTTACAAATTTTAAACGGAGCTTCATTTGAAGCGACAGTTAATAGTACGGATACGACAACAGAAACTAAGAATGTACAGCGTGGGATGGTTTATGACTCAACAGGTAAGGTTCTAGTTGGTAATAATTCTTCTCGAGCAATTACTTATACAAAAGGATCAGGTATCCTATCGCCTGATTTATATAAGATAGCTAATAACTTAGTAACCTATGTCAGTATTGATACGAGTAAATTAACAGACCGCAATGCTGCTGATTACTACTTAGCGGATAAGGGGCATTTAAAAGCTGTCACTGCTGCTGTAAAAAAAGAAAAAAATTTAACATCTGCTGAGTTAAACAAATTATCAACTACTGATTTTAATACATTGACAGTAGCATATGCTGTTAAAAATAACATTGATTCATTAACTGATGAAGAAAAAGAAGCTGCTACTGTTTTTGGGAAAATGACGGGTGCTTATTCATTATCAACTGTTTACTTAAAAACCTCTGATGTTTCCGATAAGGAGATGGCTGAAGTAGGTGAACATTTATCAGGGATGAATGGGATTAAAATAGGAACTAACTGGTCACGAAGTTACCCAAATGGTAAAAGTATGAACAGTATCATCGGAAATGTCACTAGTGAAGCTACTGGGCTACCTAGTGATAGCGTGGAAACGTTAATGACTGAAGGTTATTCACGAAATGATAGTGTTGGTCAGAGTTATTTAGAAAAACAATATGAAGATGTTTTAAAAGGAACAAAGTCACAAACTAAGGTTGAAGTGGCTAATAGTAAAATAGTAAAACAAGTACAAGAATATAGTGGTAAAAAAGGTGATAATCTCGTCTTAAATATTAACGCTAAATTCCAAGCTCAAGTTCAAAAGATTATGAACGATAGTGTGAAATCAATTGCTGGAAGCAATCCTTATAATCCAGGGGCCTACGCAGTTGTCATGAACCCAAATACAGGTGCCGTTTATGCAATGGCCGGTGTTAATCGAAATATTAAAACAGGTAAGATTACGGATGATGCTTTAGGGTCGATTAATCAAGTATTTACCATGGGTTCTGTTGTAAAAGGTGCTACGGTTATGGGAGCTATGATGGATGGGGCAATTACACCAACTAGCAATACCATAACTGATGAACCTATTAAGCTTGCTGGGACAGCTCCTAAGTCATCATGGTTTAATACATCTGGTTCAGCTAACGTTGCGTTAACAGCTTCTGATGCATTAATGGTTTCTTCTAACTCGTACATGATGCAGTTAGCAATGAGAGAAGGCGGATTCAAATATTCAAGTGGTTCTTCACTGGATATGTCGAATTCAATTTTCCCCAAAATGCGTGGTTACTTTAATCAATTCGGACTTGGTATCAAAACAGGTGTTGATTTACCTGGTGAGTCAACTGGTTTTGAGGGTGTAGCTAACCAAACAAATATTGGTAAAGCACTTGATTTATCTTTCGGAAATTATGATTCATATACAACTATTCAATTAGCGCAATACATGTCAACGATGGCTAATGGTGGTACAAGATTACAACCACAAATTGTAAAAGCGATTCGTTCAACAAATGAGGATGGTTCTTTAGGTTCTGTTCAAACTGAAATGACACCTAATATTTTAAGTACAGTTAACGCAACAAAATCAGAATTTGATGTTGTTCAATCAGGATTTTATAAGGTTGTTCATGGATCAAGTTCATTGAGAACTGGGAATGCGATGAGTGATGTAACACCATCAATTTCAGCTAAAACAGGTACTGCTCAAACATTCTATGGAACATCTGAAACTGAAGCACTTAGTTTGGCTTCATATGCACCTTCTAACAAGCCTAAAGTGGTCGTTGCACTCGTTTTCCCTGGAATGGCTAATAATACAGGTAGTGCTGTGAATGGTCAGGCAGCAGTTTCAATTTATTCAGCATTTTGGAAAACTGTTGAATCTGATAAATAATATTAAGGAAATAAGTCATCTAATACCTGATTTTATTGCTGTAAAGTAAATTTCCTTAACAAATAAAAAAAAACACTAGCGTTTACTTATTAATAATGATATTATATAAGACGTTAAAGACTAATTGTCTTATGAAATTATGAAGAAATATATGGAGGGTTGCAACCATGCGTGTACACATTACATTAGAATGTACGGAATGTCATGAACGGACATACCTATCAAGTAAAAACAAACGTAATAATCCAGATCGTGTTGAGCTTAATAAATTTTGCCCACGTGATCGTAAGGTTACTTTACATCGCGAAACAAAATAACAACGGGAATTTTCCTGTTGTTTTTTTGTTTTAAATAACTTTTATACTAGTTGAAATAAAATCTTGTAAACGTTATTTTGTAAATTTTTATATGAAATAAGGAGCTATCTATGAATTTGGCAAAATACAAAAATACACCATTTATGACGTACTTTTTTATTGGATTATCAGCAATTGTTTTCATCGCAATGACACTTGCTGGTGGTAGTCAAGACACAAATGTATTAATTGAATTTGGCGCTAAATATAATCCACTGATCATGGACGGCGAGTGGTGGCGATTATTTAATCCCATATTTTTACATATTGGATTTGAACATATTGTCCTTAATATGGTTACATTGTATTTTATTGGTATCCAAATTGAGATGTTATTTGGTCATTGGCGTTTTACAGGCATTTATTTGCTTGCTGGAATTGCTGGCAATATTGCAAGTTTCACGTTCAGTCCAGATACTATTTCGGCAGGCGCTAGTGGTGCTATTTTTGGTTTATTTGGGGCATTCCTAATGTTAGGTGATAATTTTAGAAAAAGTGCCTATTTTAGACAAATGTCGCAGCAATTTTTACTATTCATTGTGTTAAATCTTGCGTTTGGGTTTATGTCGTCAAGTACAGATAATGCAGCTCATATTGGCGGTATTTTATCTGGATTCTTAATCGCAACGACTGTAGGCGCACCAAGATTGGCACGAATCAGTCATATTAAACAGATAGCTGCATTCGTTATTTTAATTATTATCAATTTAATTCTGATTAAAATTGGAATTTCTAATAGTATCTAGTTTAAGGTGGTGACCGTTAATTGAAAAATTTGTATGATGTCCAACAACTATTGAAACAATTTGGTGTGTACGTTTATGTTGGTAAACGTATGTGGGATATTGAATTAATGGCATTGGAATTAGATAATTTACATCGATCAGGAGTGATTGATGACAAAATCTATGCTAGAGCTAAAATTGTACTATCTCATGAACATCGAGTTGAAGAACAAAATAATTGAGAGTGTAAGTGGAGGAATTTGAATAATGGTAATTGAAAAAAAATTAATTGGTGTCGACTTAGGTGGCACAACAGTTAAATTCGCTATTTTAACTGAAACAGGCGATATTCAACAAAAATGGAGTATTGAAACAAACGTTCTTGATGAAGGCTCACATATTGTGCCAGATATCATTGCTTCAATTAATCACCATATCAGACTATTTGATATGACTGCTGATCAATTCGTTGGAATTGGTATGGGCTCACCAGGTACAGTAAATCGTGCAGATGGAACTGTTATTGGTGCATATAATTTGAACTGGAAAACATTGCAAAATGTTCAAGCAGATATTGAATCCGGTACACAAATTCCATTTGCTATTGATAATGACGCCAACGTTGCTGCTTTAGGTGAACGTTGGAAAGGCGCTGGCGAAAATGATGATGAAGTTGCCTTCATCACGCTTGGAACTGGTGTTGGTGGCGGTATTATCGCTAACGGTGCATTATTACATGGTGTTGCTGGTGCTGGTGGCGAAGTTGGACATATTACAGTTGAACCTAATGGCTACATGTGTACTTGTGGTAAGCATGGTTGTTTAGAACAATATGCTTCAGCTACTGGTGTTGTACGTGTAGCTCGTGATATGGCTGAAGAGTTTGCTGGCCAATCAAAATTAAAAGAAATGTTAGATGACGGACAAGAAATTACATCTAAATTAGTTTTTGATTTAGCTAAAGAGAATGATGTTTTAGGTAAAATGGTCGTTGATAAGGTATCGTATTATCTTGGACTAGCTTGTGGTAACTTAGGTAATATGTTAAATCCAGCATATATTGTTATCGGTGGCGGTGTTTCTGCTGCTGGAACGTTCCTATTAGATCAAGTTACTAAATACTTTAAACAATTTTCATTCCCAACAGTTCGTTCATCAACATCATTAAAATTAGCACAATTAGGAAATGAAGCTGGCGTTATTGGTGCCGCTTCACTTGCTCGTCAGTTTATTAAATAATAATTGAGGGGAGAACTAGTATGATTTTAGGAGCAGTAAAGGTTAGTTTAATAATTAATATCATTTTGATTATTATTTTAGTTGGGTTAGCTGGTAACCAATTTTATCTTTGGTATATGGGTCGCCGTGCAGCTAAATTAGTAACAAATGAAGAATTTAATGAAGGTATGCGTAAGGCGCAAGTTGTTGATTTACGTGAAAAAAGTGAATTTGATGCTTCTCATATTATGGGAGCAAGAAATATTCCCTATTCTCAATTTAAAACAGCGATTGGTGGTTTAAGAAAAGATTTACCTCTTTACTTATATGACCAAGGTAAATCGATTAGTACTCGAGCAGCCTATAAATTACACAAACAAGGCTATACAGATATTACTATTTTGAAAACAGGTTTTTCAAAATGGGATGGTAGAACAAAAAAACGCTAAAAAGAAAAAGCATTGAGGAATGAAAATTCTTCAATGCTTTTATTAGTTTATGAATGGTGTGATGAACGGCTCTTACGTGTTGCACGTTTACGGTTTTCTTCAATCATTTGTTCTTTTTCTTCGATGGGTGCAACAACAGTTTTTTTAAAGGCAAAGACGCTACCAACTAATGCGCCTACAGTTGCAGCAGTTCCGACTAAGAAACCTTTTGAAAAGTTTTTCATTATGTAGACCTCCTTATTCATTTGACATCTTTATTATGACTTATTCAATCTAAAATTGCCACTAAAAGCACCGCTATTTTACGATTAATGATATAATAATTTTTGAAAGTTAGGGGTGACTTGTATATGCAGACCAAAATTTATGCGCATCGCGGAAGTAAGGGAACCAGACCAGAAAATACGTTAGTTAGTTTTCAGGCCGCAATAGATGCAGGAGCCGACGGCATTGAGACTGATGTTCAGTTGTCTAAAGATGGTGAACTAATCATTATGCATGATGAAAAAATTGATAGGACCACAAATTTAACAGGTAAGGTAGTAAATCTGACACTAGCGGAATTAAAAAAAGCAGATGCAGGAATTAAATTCAGTTCTGACTATCAAGGTGAACAAATTCCAACATTAAAAGAAGTAATTGAGTTGTTAAAAGATAACAACTTTAAAGGCACTTTTAATTTAGAATTAAAAACGAATCATATAGAATACCAAGGTATAGAAGAACTTGTAAATAAACAAATGGAACAATTACCATCAGATATTCATCTTTTGTATTCTAGTTTTAATCCAAACTCAATTCGTAGAATGCAAAAAATTAATCCTGATGCAGAATTCGCGAGTTTATTCCAATTTAAAATTAAAGAGTCGCGTCAATTGGCTAAGCATCATTTAATCACTAGCTTACACCCTGATGTGACCTGGCTGAGAGAACGACATGGCTTATTTTGGCCAAAGCTACTGATTCGCCCTTGGACAGTTAATTCAGTTAAGGATATGACTTATTGTTTTAAAAAGAAATATGATGCCATTTTTACAGATTTTCCTGCAAAAGCAATAGAAGTACGAAAAGATATTCAAGGAGATTAGAAATGACGCAAAAAGTATTGTTAATTGTTGGGCCAACTGCAGTTGGTAAAACTGATTTATCGATAAAATTAGCAAAAAAATTTAATGGTGAGATTATTTCAGGCGATTCTATGCAAGTTTACCGGAAATTAGATATAGGGA
The DNA here is from genome assembly GCF_056781955.1 of Dellaglioa sp. CoH-57-MRSF-20. Next base: position 255,873 of record NZ_JBXAXV010000002.1, on the reverse strand, counting down.
CGGCTAAAATTACAGAAGATGAGATGGATGGAATTCCACATTATTTAATTAATCACAAGAATAGTGATGAACGTTATTCAGTCGCTGATTTTACAGTCGAAAGTCGCGCAGCAATTAGTGATATTGCCTCTAGAGGGAAATTACCAATAATTGTTGGTGGGACCGGATTTTATTTACAGGCATTACTTGATAATTTTCAATTGGGAACAGATAATGACGACGATTTAAATTTAAGAAAAGAATTACAAGAACGTAGTGAAAAAATCGGTCCTGAGGCACTTTGGCAAGAATTAGAAAGCTTAGATCCAAATGCAGCATTAAAAATTCCAGTTAATAATACGCTACGAGTAATCAGGGCATTAGAGGTTATTAAAAAATCAAATCAATTGTTTTCGGCGCAAGCGGATCAAAAAACGGATGAGTTTAACCCCTTTATTATTGGGTTATCGACTGATAGGTCAGTGCTATATGATCGGATTAATCGTCGAGTTGACCTTATGATTGGTTCCGGGCTGATTGATGAAGCAAAATGGCTTTTTAACCAAAAAACCAATGATTTACCAGCTAGTAAAGGTATTGGATATAAAGAGCTATATGCTTATTTTGAAGAAAAACAATCACTTGATGAAGCGACAGAGTTAATAAAACGCAACTCAAGGCGTTACGCAAAACGACAATTAACTTGGTTTAGAAATAAAATGGCAGTTAACTGGTTTGATTTAATCGAGCATCCGGAACAACTAAGTAAAATAGAAATACAAATAGTGGATTGGTTAAAAGGACAAAAGTCATAAGGAGAAGAATATATGCAAAAATGGATAGATAATTTATCACAGGAGTTAGCAAATGTTGTAGGAGAAGTTGATACTCAAATTGAACCAAGACTAAAAGAAATTGATGAACAGGTTTTGTTTAACCAACAAAAAGTCTTGGAAGCTTTTAAGAAAAATAATGTTTCTGAAACATATTTTGCCGGATCAACAGGATATGGATACGACGATATCGGCCGCGATGGACTTGATCGTATCTATGCAGATGTTTTCAAAACAGAAGCGGCAATGGTGAGACCACAAATTGTTTCAGGAACGCATTCAATTTCAACAGCCCTTTTTGGTATGTTACGACCAGGGGACGATTTATTATATATTACTGGGATGCCATACGATACGATTCAGGAAGTTATTGGTATTTCTGGAACGGGTATTGGTTCAATGAAAGAATATGGTATCGGGTTTGATTACGTCCCATTAACGGCTGACAATCATATGGATTCTAATGGTTTAAAAGAAAAGTTAACGGATAAGGTTAAAGTTGTTGCAATCCAACGTTCTCGTGGGTATGCAACTAGAGATAGTTTTATGGTATCTGAAATTGCTGAGATGATTAAAGAAGTTCGTAAAATTTCAAAAGATGTGATTATTTTTATCGATAACTGCTATGGTGAATTTTCTGAAACAATTGAACCAACAGAGGTAGGTGCTGATATCATGTCAGGGTCACTAATTAAAAATGCTGGTGGTGGTTTAGCTAAAACGGGTGGTTACATCGTTGGACGTGCTGATTTAATTGAAAAAGCTGGTTACCGCCTAACAACACCTGGTACTGGTAATGAAGAGGGCGCCACCTTAAATGTTATGAGAGATTTTATTCAAGGGTTCTTTTTAGCACCTCATGTAACAGGTGAGGCAATTAAAGGTGCTATCTATACGAGTGCATTACTTGAAAAAATGGGATTAGATGTGTCACCAAAATGGGATGCACCAAGAACTGATCTCATTCAAACGGTTAACTTTGGTAAACCAGAACCAATGGTTAAGTTTGCTCAAGCTATCCAACGTGAATCTCCCGTTGATGCATATGTTGAACCAAAACCAAGTGATATGGCTGGTTATGAAGATAAAGTTATTATGGCTGCGGGTACTTTTGTTGAAGGTGCTAGTGTCGAATTGTCAGCTGATGGTCCAATAAGAGAACCTTATACGCTTTATGTTCAGGGTGGGTTAACGTATGCGCATGTTAAGTTAGCAGTTACAGCTGCAGTTGAAAAAACATTCTATTGAACAATCGACTGTAAGCTATGTTATAAAATCTAACATTGTACGTTGACAGTCATTTATTTCCTTGTTACTATAAGGATGTAATTAAAAAGGAGGCTTGTTTATGAAAGAGAAGGAACTCAGACGATCATTAGCGGTATTACCAATTGGAACGGTAATGAAATTAACGGACTTAACGGCTCGTCAAATTCGTTATTATGAGGAGCAGGAGTTAATTATGCCCCAAAGAAATGATGGTAATCGCAGAATGTATTCACTGAATGATATTGATAAGTTATTTGAAATTAAAGATTATTTAGATGAAGGCATGAATATGGTTGGCATTAAAGAAATTTATTTTGAAAAGGAAGCACAGGCTAAAAAGCAACGCAAATTGTTAGAAAAGCCTTTGACAGATAATGATGTTAGACATATTTTTCAAAATGAATTTCTTTCAGTTAGTGGACTTAAAAATCCTGACGATCCTTCTTTTAACACAAACAAGCGTCTATAAATTATAAATACTGAGGAGAGATAAAATGGCAAAAGCTGCATACACTAAAGATGACATTGTTACAATGGCAAAAAAAGAGAACGTTAAATTTTTAAGACTTATGTTTACAGATTTATTCGGAATTATTAAGAACGTGGAAGTTCCGATTAGCCAACTAGACAAATTATTAGAAAACAAATTAATGTTCGATGGTTCTTCAATCGACGGATTCGTTCGAATCGAAGAAAGTGATATGTACTTATACCCAGATTTATCAACTTGGATGATTTTCCCATGGGAACATGAACATGGAAAAATTGCGCGTATTATTTGTGAAGTTTATAACGCTGAACGTAAACCATTCCAAGGTGATCCAAGAAATAACCTTATCCGTGTCTTAAAAGAAATGAATGATTTAGGGTTTACTGAATTTAATATTGGACCTGAACCAGAATTTTTCTTATTTAAATTAGACCCTATAACGGGAAAACCTACAACACAATTAAACGATAAAGGTAGCTATTTTGATTTAGCACCAGTTGATTTAGGTGAAAATTGTCGTCGAGATATCGTGTTAGAACTTGAAAACATGGGTTTTGATGTTGAAGCTTCTCATCATGAAGTAGCACCTGGCCAACATGAAATTGATTTTAAATACGCAGATGCTTTACAAGCCTGTGATAACATCCAAACATTTAAATTAGTCGTTAAAACGGTAGCTAGAAAACATGGTCTACATGCGACATTTATGCCAAAACCATTGAATGGAATTAATGGTTCAGGGATGCATATTAATATGTCATTATTTCATAAAGATGGTAATGCATTCTTTGATGAAAAAGATAAGATGCAATTATCTGAAGATGCCTACCACTTCTTAGGTGGTTTATTACAACATGCACGTGGTTACACAGCAATTACTAATCCAACAGTTAACTCATATAAACGTCTTGTCCCTGGATTTGAGGCACCTGTTTATGTTGCTTGGTCTGGACGTAACCGATCGCCATTAGTTCGTGTACCAATGGCTCGTGGGTTATCAACTCGATTAGAGTTAAGAAGTGTTGATGCAACTGCTAATCCTTATCTTGTTATTGCGGCTATTTTAGAAGCAGGACTTGATGGACTTAGAAATAAAGTTGTACCACCTGCATCTGTTGATAGAAATATTTACGTAATGAACCGTCAAGAACGCCAAGATAATCATATTAGTGACTTACCATCGACACTACACAATGCCATTAAAGCATTGGAAAAAGATGATATCATGGAAAAAGCAATGGGTCCTCATTTATATCCAAGCTTTATTGAAGCCAAAAAATTAGAATGGGCTGCTTACCGTCAAGAAGTTTCTGAATGGGAAAGAGATCAATATTTAGAACTTTATTAAAAAAAGTGTAATAAAGGTTTGAAATGACTAACTAAATGATTGATAATGAAACTAGGACAAGTAAAATTGTTTTAGTTTTTTTGATTATGCAAAGAAAAATCACAATACATAGTAAAAAAAATAATCATTAAATATGAATAAGGGGTAAACTATGATAAAAGACAATCAATTTAATTTATCGGATCACAGTGAAGCTACAAACAATATCGAACGCACTCTATCTAAAAAAGTTGAGTACTTAAATCAACTTAGAGAGGCGATTAAACAAGAAGATGATCGATTAGTTTATCAACTCATTAACCAATCTCGTTACGCACAACTAGTGTTAAAGAAAAGAAGCGTTTCGGAATCTGCCATTCAAGAAGAGTTGGTCATTAAAGATTATCCACAAATTCAACAATATTTAAGTTTGAAACTTATCTCATATTTACGTGATACGTATCCATTCTTCTATTTTGAAGAAATGGAAGTTGGAAAATTCAAAATTCATTTTGGTAATTGGTGGGATCGAAAAGAATTTGGCTATTTAGACGTTTTAAATGTTGAATTTAAATTTGATGAAGAAGAACTAGCTAAATTAGCTAAGTCTTTTGAATTGGAAGAAACGAATAAACGTGTTAATACAGATAAAATTAATCAAATATCAATTCAAAATAAAGAACGTCAAGAATTAGTTGATTCTCAGGATGAACGTGACGCTGAAAAAGACAAAATTCGCGAAGATATGAAACGTAATTCACAAGAAAAAGGGCGTCCTTGGGATGCTGGACGTATTCGTGAAGAACGTCGCGTGTTAAAAGAAAGATTAACAGAGTTAACTGAGATGGATGAAAAAGCCAGCAGTGCATATCAAGATATTAAATCAAGTGAGACTGATGTTTTAAGTTTAGCCAAAGAAGATACGTTGATTGGTTATGAAAGACAAAGTGTTATTGGTATATTTGGTGATTTTGAAAAATTCACTAAACAAAATGATGCCTTATATTACAGTTATTTATCTCACTTAATTAGTCAAAAAGGACAGGTGACTGAATAATGGCTGAAAAAGAAAAGCAGTTAGTTTCTACAAAATCGCGTTTAGTAAACTTTAATGAACAAATTAAATTAAGTCTGAACAATGGGATTAAATTTACGGAAACATTAGATGTTTTAATGAATACCCAGGATAAAGTTGAGTTGATTGATGCCGCAATGAGTTTGATGGGTTATCAACTTGACACTAATTATTTAACATTCCCGCAAAAATATAGTGCTGCAGATTATTGTTTACTCTTCTTTAACCGTTTAATGGACTTGCATGATAATGAAACGGCTATTTTACACTTCTCAGAGCCTAGAAAAGCACTTGTCCATGAAATACCTGGGATTAATGTCGTAGATAGTTTTTCCTTTAAAATTGATGATAATGATGGCGCTTATTATGTTGCACAAGAATCAGGAGAATCTTTATTTTATTTAAATTTACGTAAAAGAATGATTCGAATTAATAGTACAGCTATTACAAATGTCTTAATTGTTAGTTACTTGGAAAAATTAGACGCAAAATCGATTAAATATCTTGAAATGATGTTAATTGATTTTGCGACGTATTTAAAAGAAGATTATGGATTTAGCGTTGATCTTAATCTATTGGATTCAGGTAATCCAGCAAGATACGAATTGTCTGAAGATATACTTAAACGAAGTGTTATCGATGAATTATTTGTACTTGCTTCAGAAAATGAGTTAATGGTTGAAGCAGGCGCAAATAATAGTGCTGTTTTAAAATTAGCTAAATCTGAAATAACAATTTATGATCAACAACAAATGGGTGAGAGTGATAATGAAAAATGGGTCGTTGCTGTTATGGATGCTGCCCAAGAAATTTCATGGTTCGATATTTTGTTGAATGAACCTTTCATTAGAAATTGGTACTTGAATAATATAAATGAATTAAGTATTAAATCAGATCCCTTGATTTTTAAATAATAAAAAAATGTCTGTCCGTTAGTTACTAGTGGGCAGATTTTTTTGGAGGAAAATTTAGTGAACTTAACAGATATGATCCAAATGGAACGAAGCTTTGATCGGGATGTTATTCAAGATAAAAAAATTAGATGGAGTCCTGAAGAGAGATTGTTTAACGCCTATGTGAGCTTGGATGTTGAACTATCAGAATTAGCCAACACGGTTGAATGGTTTAAAGTCTGGAAAGAAAATCGTGGACAAAAAATGGAAAAAGGCAAAACGCATGAAGAGACAGTACTCTCAGAATATGTTGATGCAATGAGTTTCTTTTTTAATATTGCCAATCAAAATAAATGGACCTATTTATTATTAATTAGTGACGAAGAGATGGATGATTTTGCAAAAAAGCCTATGACAATGTCATTGAATAAAGTCTTTTTATCGTTAAAATTAATGATTTCTAAAAGTTTATTTAGTCATAAATTAGAAGATTTTAAACATGCTTGGCATCTTTTTATTAAATTCGGGTTAGTTGATTTAAAATTGTCTTGGAATGATATTGAAAATGAATTTGTTAAAAAAAATATGGAAAATATTGAAAGACAAGAAAATAATTATTAATTAAAACAGTCTTAAATTGGAGCTAACCAATAATATTGGACAAAAATTTAAGCAGGTTACTGAATTTTAAGAGCTTGGTATCGTATTATTAGTAATTAATTTACAACTGAGCGTCGTAAATAAGGAATCATTAATAATTCGTATTTTAAATTTTAATAAAGAAAAGCCTTCGACATTGGATTTTTGTCCAATATTGAAGGCTTTTTTGTGTTAATAACTGAATAACAGTTTTTATTTGAATGAGACTAATCTCTTTTAAAATTAACTTAAGTAAAAAATCAAGAACCAGTATCAAAATTAAAATCAGCACCATCTTCAGATTCATGAATATGAACGTCTTTAGCAGACGAAGTACTATCATTAATATCAAAGCTCTCAGAAGAAGATGTCTTCTTAGTAGATGATGAAGATTCTTTAGAAGAATCTTTGGCCTTAGAAGATGAGGCCTTTGTGTTGGATGATGCAGACGACTGTTGAGAAGAAGAGCTATTTTTGTTAGAACTGGAATCAGAATTATAACTATATTCGCAAGCAGACAATAGTAGCATTGATACGCTTAGAACCCCTAGTAAGCTAATAAATTTTTTCATTTTAAATCCCCCAATATTTTTATGGTGCAAAGCGAGCAGTAGGAATCGCACCTACTAAAAGTATCTATACGCTCGTTAGAAATTTATGTTAAATTTTGTTTATTAGTGCTTAGCAGGAGCTTGTTTGAGTGTGAAAACTGCTGCAATGATTAATAAAATAAATGTAGGAAGGGCAAAAACCATTGATAAAAGAAATAAACCGCAACCAATAATACCAAGAACATGGCCAGTAATAGAGATATCAGCTTTTCTTGATTGAACAAGTGCAACAATGTGAAGAATAAGGCCAATTCCTAGCATAATATAAAAGAAAATAGCTGTACCGCTAGTTAAGGTTGATGTTCCAGAGACAGCGTGTGATGTTACAGTAGATTTATTGATACCAGTTAAAATAACGATAAGCCAAGAAAAGGCTACTAATATAGTATTTATGATATCGAAAGTACCTGCTGCAGTGTTAATTTTTAGTTTCATGAAGAATTCCCCCGTATGGAGCTTTTAACGTGATTCCCTATCTGCACGTAAGTATTCTATTTTATGTATATGATATTTTATAAGGCAGTGAAGAAAGCGATGGCGCCTAGAAAGATACCCGGTACGTTTGCAAAGAATATAGGCCAGTCTTTATTTTTACCACATACGCCATAGACAGTCCAAAATATGCAATTAATACAGGCAACCAAGGGCTGAACAGGATTACCCTGGCTACCATTAAGGTTGGAAATGATTTGTGGGATGTATGAGACATACATTAAGATAGATAAAATACTTGCAAACTTCCCGATTTTTTCTAGAGTGCTATCATTTAATAATTTCATTCTAATTCCTCCAAACTTTTTTATGCCTCTCTATAATAACTAATTATCAGTTATTCTACAAATTATAACAACTGGGAGTAGGTAAAAATGTTTGGTGTTGGTGAAAATAAACTTGTGGATGATTTTTATTATTAAAATGCATCAAAATTTTCTTGGGTGATAAATTAATTATTTAAATGAAGGCTAGGTATTTGTTTAGGTTAATATCTTACTAATTCAGAACTGTTATTGTAAACTCAGTATTTTGTTTTTAACTAATACTGACTATTTATGAAATTGCTGGATCTGAATAGCAAAGCTATAGAATGTTGAATAAATGATATTTAAATAGTGGTACATTCAGTAGAAACTATAGGACTAATAGTTTCTGTTAACAGATGACTACGTATCAAAAAAATTTACAGGGATGAGTTAATGCGTTGCTCTAATCAGAATGACGTTCCTCAGATGATTATCAAATTTAACAATAATTTTTCTTATAAAGGTAGCGCAGTTATTGATACTATTCATGAGTTGACCATTTAGGAGAAGAATGAAGTAATCAGAGAAATTACACTACTTGAGTTTCATTAATGATTTAGATAACATAAAACCCACTTAGTAAGGTGACTTATACATACAACTATTACTCTGACTGGCAATGATTATAACAAACGTAAAGGGGGAAATGCTATATCTTCATTTAACGAACTATTCCCACAAGTCAATGAAAAATCTACAATTAATAAGGTTAAACGTTTTTTTAAAGTATGGTTACCAAAAATGCAGAGATATAGTCAGAAGGATATTAGCGGAATTAAGTCGCCAATTATCATGGATATGCCTAAAAAGTACCTCAGGGAACAATCAACACGAAGAGACCATAACTAAACGTATCTATGCTGAGCAAGTTATTAATAATGTTCTAGTAGCTTTAAAGAGTTGTGACACTATTAGTAGAAAAATATTAATAGATGTCTATATTGCAGAAGATAATAAATAAAATGATATTGAAATGGATGATTTAGGATATGAAAAGACGAGATACAGTTTTTACAAGAATCGAGCATGCTTACAGTTTGCTGATTCATTCTTAATTGAAGACTTACATGATTTCAAAAAGTGAACATTTAGTGAACAAATTGAAGTGATTAATCTGTTATATTAGTAATATGATATTTTGATATCAGTTATTAATCTCTAATCCAAATATTTATACACACATGAGAAAGGTATTGTTTACCTGTCTTTTTTATTGTTTAATAATAGAGCGAGTATAAATTATTTGGAGGAGTAACTATTTGGACAATTATTATGTATTTAAATTAAATTTAGCACCAAATATAATTAGAACTTACGTTGAAAGAAAATCAGAAGGTTGGAAACAGCTTAAACATAATGTAATAAAGGATGATCTAACTAATAGTTTTGGAATACCTAATGGATTTGAAAGGGGAACATATTTAAATTTTATTTTTAAGGATACTGATGTTAAAGAAGAATTATCCAAATCTATAGAATATACAGAATTTGTTGCTCAATCTAAAAAAATAGAAGAGGAATATTTTGCTGTTATAGAAAACTATGAAAAAAATTCGGGCATTTTATGGACAAAAGAATTTTTGGGCGTTACAAAAGTTGAAATGAGAACAAAAATGGACAAATTACTTAAAAAATATCCATTTTTAAAAGAATCATTAGATGATGTTTTAGAAGATGATATAATAGGCAACTTAAAAGGGTACGGACGTTACGGACATGGTCGTAAAATGATGCTAGAGGCTAGAAAAATAATACGGTATATTCAGGATAAAGAATATATAAATGCTGGAGTGAATTTTTTTTATGAATTGGAAACTGAAAAAATTTTAATTTCTACTAATGACAAAAGTTTGAAAGAAGCTATTAGTATGTCTGAAAGAATAGAATCATTTATAAATACAGCAGAAAATACCAATATGGGTGCTGTATCAGTTAATGCAGTTCAAGATAGCGTTAGCATTAAGCAAGATTATGCAAGAGTAACAGTACATCTTGTCTATCCTAATGGTGCCCAGCAAGTTGAAGATAGGGACCTTGCTAGTCGAAAACGTATAAATGCTGAAGATGTGAAAAAAATATATAGTGCCCCTAGAGGAGAAAAAGTAAATACAGTAGAGTTAAGTAAACAATTGGGTGAAGATGCTAAGCGAGGATACCTTAAATCGATAAAACATAGGGCAATGAGTATAATGAAAATTGTACCTGTAATAGTTAATAAAAATTTTCATAAATAGGTGATAGTATGGTAGATAATAAATCATTGATGAGAGCATTATGGACTTCAAAACGAGCAACTATATGCAATATATACTCTAAAATTGGAATTTCGATAAATGTAATATTTACAATAATATATTTATTTTTTCCGGATATTATTAATGTTAATTATGAAGTTTCAAGCTTATTGGGTATTTCTGTTACCGGATTATCTTTTACATTCGCATTATTTGTTGCGGTTAAAAGTATCTTTGATATAGATAATTTAGGACACATATATTTAGTTTCTAAAACAGATACTCAATTAAAAAACGTATTTGTTGAAATATTCACACCATTTATGTGGACTTCATTTTTATGGCTAACCATAGTTGGAATATCAATTAGTACTATGTTAATATCATTTGAAACCTTTATTGATTTTGAAGTAATTTTGTATTTGAAAGGAATAGTTTTAATTTTAGTATTTACGGCGTCTTTGAATATTTTTGGGCTTATTTTAGACATCATCCGAGATACTCAAAAAAAGGCTATAGAGGCTGGAGAAGAAGAAGCTGAGTCAATAATAAAAAATAATAAAATGAAGTGAACCCTAAATATTGGACGAAGCTTTATGCAGCATTCTGGGTTATAAAAATTCGGTGTTCAACCGGGCTTTTACAACCCAATTTTATTTTAATTCGTGAAAAATTATAGTCATTTATCCAAACCGGTACTTGTGAAACTAGTGTTTCATATGTATCGGTTTCTTTTTGATAGAAAGCTTCAGCTTTCATAATATGGAAAAAGCTTTCCATGGCAGCGTTATCTAAACATGTTGCTTTACGTGACATACTCTGAAAAATACGATATTTTTTGAGAATAGTAACCCAATTTTTGTGTTGATATTGGAATCCTTGGTCAGAATGAATCGTCGTTCGATAATTTAAATCTTTTGGGATTTTTGCAATTGCTTGTTTCAAAACCTTTGTTGTAAATTTAACTGTTGGATGTTTACTAATCTGATGACTTAGAATTTTGCCTGAAAACAGATCATAAATACAGGTGAAATGGGCCCGTTCATCGATTGTTTCGTCACCCCAACGGACTTCTGTAACATCTGTTGCTAGTTTTTGATAAGGTCGGTCCGAAAAGAAACGGCGATTAATCAGGTTTTTAGAAACGGTACCAACTTTTCCTTTATACGAGTTGTATTTGCGTGTCTGGCTGAAATTGAAGTAGCTCCCATAAATTAAATCTCCTTAAATTTTTAAAATTTTGTAGCAATACGACCAATGAGCCTTGCACTCATAGCCAGCTTAACTGGTGGTCGAAAGGGTAGTTAGGCGTCCATTACAATAACTTGTAATTCTTCAGTTACAAATTGATTGATGCCTGCTAAAAATTCTTTAAAATAAGTTGTTTCATTGTGGAAGTTAACTGCGTCTTGGTCTTGCCAATGCTCAATTATTGCATAACGATTGTTGGCACCTAATTGTTTAAAATGATTGTATGAAATATTACCAGATTCTTTTTTTGATTGCGTCACTAGAGGATCAATAAAATGTTCATATTCTGTAATACAATTTTCATTAACAACTAAACTAACATTAAAAACTTTCATGATAATATTCTCCTTTTTAGCTTTTAACGTGATTCCTATGCACGTAGATAAACAAAAACGAGCAGCAGGAGTTGCACCTGCTTGAAGTATCTATACACTCGTTAAAATTAGTTAAATATTTATTCCCAAGTTGAGTCCCCGTAAGTGACAGAGAACGGACCAGCATTAGAAGTTGTAAAGTATAATGTCATTACAGCTTTTTTTCCGGCAGCTATTGAATTTGGAATATTACCAGAGTAAGTCTCTGAATTAAATTCCCCAATAGTATCATCACTATCATAGACGTCAAACTTTTGACCATTGAAATCTAGTGGACCTGTACCATTATTTTGAACGGTTACTTTAACAGCAACTTGTGTATCACCGGATTTAACATCATTTAAAGGAACTGACGTTTCTTTTTCAGCAGAGTCAACGGTTATCTTTGAGTCGTCAGTTAAATCTACAGAATCGCCAAAAGATGAAGTAGATTCTGAATCGGATTCATCATCAGTGTATGACTCATCGTCAGATTCTGAATCAGATTCAGATTCATCGTCAACATATGAATCATCATCGTCATCATAACTAGAATCATCATCTGATTCTGACGAGTCACTAGCACTTGACGATCTAAAATTAGACGATGAACGCGCTGACGAATCTTTATCAGATGTTACCGACATCACGCTAAAAGAAATAATTGATATGCCTAAACCGGCAATCAATAAAATTAGTGGTATTAAATTAGAAGCTTTATTACCCCAAGCTACAATAAACCAAGTTACACCTGTAAAAAAAACAACTAAACCAATAAGAAAAATAATTGTAAATGTAGTACTCATGAATATATTTCCTCCGAAATCTATATCTCTACTCCTAGAAATATGATAAAATTATTTGTTAATATATTTATACCCTCTAACTTGCTACCAACAGGTTAGGGGATTTTTTAATAGTTTTATTTCAAACAATTTACTAAAGCTTAAGTAATTGCTTGATATTTTTAACGTGTTTTCCAGTAATACAATATAAAGCGTTGCCAACAGCCTTACCGACAGAAAATGCTTTCTTATCGCCTGATATTTTAATACTTTAGTAGATTTATTGATAAAAATATCCATGCAACAAATATGCAACAAATGTTTTGAGCATTCTATCCTTTATAGTCTGTTTTCACCTAAATAAAAAAATAGGAACGCCCGTTTAAAGGCATTCCTATTTTTATAAATCGGTCTAGAATGGATATCTATGACTCGGGTGAGATTCGAACTCACGACCGTCCGCTTAGAAGGCGGATGCTCTATCCAGCTGAGCTACCGAGTCATAACAACATTTAATAGTATATGATAAAATACTGGTACTTGTCAATGGAAATTGGTAGAACTCTTATAAATTATCAAAAACATGAATGAAAGTTTTGATGAAATGTTCTATAATAAGAAAGTAATAGACATAAATGGAGATAAAGACTATTTAATTATGAATAAAGAGGTTGAAAAATGGTTGATTCTAATGATCCACGGGTAAAGAGAACAAGACAAAATTTAAAAAAATCATTAGTTGTACTCATGAAACATTACAAAGTTGAAAATATTAGCGTTCAAAAGATTACTCAGGAAGCAAATGTCACTCGAGGAACATTCTATCTGCATTATCATGACAAACAAGATTTTATTAATCGGGCAATGGATGAAATTTTAGATGACTTTTTTGATTACATTATGATTATGTCAAAACAATCACCAGATAAAGCGTACGTTTATTCGAAACCAGTTGAAGTTTGTTGTTTAAATCGGGTGTTTAACTACTTACAAGATGAATCAATGATGTTTGGCGTACTTTTAAATAGTCAAGAAGATGTCGCTTTTTCTGATAAAGTATATGATAGACTAGTTATCTACTTAAATAACTTTAGAGAACAGTTAGCAGGCGATTTTGAAGTATCTAAGATACCAAACGAGTTACAAGTATCCTATGTTGCATCAGCGCACCTAGGCTTCATTAAACGTTGGTTACGAGACGATATGATCTACACACCGCACTACGTTGCTAAGGTTTTAAAAGAAATTACTGGCGTTGATACAAGTAACGGAGTCAATTTAACAAACTTTTTTGTTGAAAATGATGGATAACGTTGACTTAAGAAGTTACATTTGATATTATAATAACGTTGTATTTGTGAACACCACAACTGCAACCGCACGTTTTAAGTTTTTAAGCGTCAGGTTGTCTAAATCTGATCACTAAATTACGGCGAGTCTAAGTAATCTATAAGGAGGTGTAATACACATGTACGCAATTATTAAAACAGGTGGCAAACAACTTAAAGTTGAAGCCGGAGAAGCTATTTACATTGAAAAATTATCAGCAGAAGCTGGTGAAAAAGTTACATTTGATGAAATTGTTTTAGTTGGTGGCGAAAAAACCGTTATTGGTGCTCCTTTTGTTAAAGGTGCTACAGTAACTGGTACTGTTGAAAAACAAGGCCGTGAAAAGAAAGTTGTTACTTTCAAATACAAACCTAAGAAACATTCTCATACAAAACAAGGTCATCGTCAACCATATACTAAGGTTGTTATCGATGCTATTAACGCATAATTTTGAAAGTAGGCTACTAGTATGATACGTGCAGTTATTTCTCGGAGAGATGCCAAAATCATCGATGCGTTTGAAATAACAGGGCATGCTGATTCTGGTGAATATGGTCAAGATATTGTGTGTGCTGCGGTTTCGGTATTGACTATCAATACAGTTAATAGTTTGACCGAACTTGCTAAACTTAATCCTGATGTTGAGATGGATGAAGATAATGGTGGATTAATGAAAGTTAAACTATCAGAATCTGAGTTAAACGATGCTACAGGACAGTTATTTTTAGAAAGTTTAGTTTTAGGACTACAGTCAATTGAGCAAAACTATCAAGATTACATTAAATTAACACTTAAATAATAAGACTATAACAAGGAGGTGCATTGATTATGTTAATGAATTTACAATTTTTCTCACATAAAAAAGGTGGGGGTTCTACTTCTAATGGCCGTGATTCTGTCGGTAGACGTTTAGGCTCAAAAAGAGCTGACGGACAAGAAGTAACAGGTGGTTCAATTCTTTATCGTCAACGTGGAACACGTATTTATCCTGGTGTTAACGTTGGTAAAGGTGGAGATGATACTTTGTTTGCTAAAGTCGATGGTATCGTTCGCTTCGAACGTAAAGGCCGCGATAAGAAACAAGTCTCTGTATACCCTGTAGCTGAATAATAATAACTCAAAGGAAACCTCTTCATTTTATGATAGAGATTTCCTTTTTTTGTACATAAAAGGAGTGTTTAAATGAATTTTGATAGAATTAAACAATTACAATCAACTTTTGAGAAACTCTCGATTGATGCATTTCTAGTGACGGATACGACAAACATATTTTATTTAAGTGGTTTTGAAGGTGATGGTGTATTGTTAATTACTGATACACAACAATTTTTAATCACTGACCTAAGATTTGAATTGGCACTAGAAAATCATGATAAAAAATTAGAAATAAAATTTACGCGTGATTATCTGGGTGCTGTATCTGACATAATTAGTGAAAAAGGATTAACAGTTATGGGATTTGAATCATCAATATCATTTTTAGAGTATGATCAATTAGATGAAATCCTTGTTAGTGATTTGGTGCCATTTACTAATATTGTTGACGAATTACGACGTGTTAAAGATAAGGATGAGCAGATAAAATTAATAAAAGCAGGAAAATTAGCTGATGAAGCTTTCAATTATATTGTGTCGACGATTGAAGTTGGTCAAACAGAAATTGAAATTGCTAATCGGCTAGATAGTTATATCAAAAATTTAGGTACTATGAGTGAATCTTTTGAAACAATTGTAGCAAGCGGTATTCATTCAACATGGCCACATGCAACGGTTTCAAAACGAAAGATTCAAGACCAGGATCTGATTACGATAGATTTTGGCTATTATTACGAGAACTATACATTTGATGTCACAAGGACCATCGCCGTGGGATCGATATCTGATGAATTAAAACATATCTACGAGTCTGTTTTAACGACACAAGAACGAGTGATTTCATTAATTAAACCGGGAATAAAATTAAGTGAATTAGCTAGAGTTGCTAATGAAACAATCGCCGATGCAGGATATGGTAAATATTTTAATCATGGGATTGGGCATGGAATTGGCCTATCAATTCATGAATTACCTAATATTAAATTGGATGATTCAAACAGTGTTTTGCAAGCAGGCGACGTCATTACAATTGAACCAGGGATTTATGTACCAAACCTTAGTGGGGTTCGAATTGAGGATGATATTTTAGTGACTGAGAATGGCTATCAAATGTTAACGAATTCTTCTAAAAAATTAATGATAATATAGACTTTAACTTGCTTTTATATGTCCATTATTGCTATTATTAGAACTATGAGATACACGAGATAGTAGGAGGAATATTATATTATGATGTCCGTTAATGAATTTAAAAATGGTGTTACAATCGAAGTTGATGGTGATTTATGGCGTGTTGTTGAATTTCAACATGTTAAACCGGGTAAAGGTTCTGCTTTTGTTCGATCAAAACTAAAGAATCTCCGTACAGGTGCTGCTCAAGAAAAAACATTCCGTGCTGGTGAAAAAGTTCAAAAAGCACAAATTGATAATAAAAAAATGCAATATCTTTATGCTGATGGTAACAACTATGTATTTATGGATATGGATACATATGAACAATTAGAATTACCAGAAGAACGCGTGCATGAACAATTAAATTATTTGAAAGAAAACTTAATTGTTAATGTTATTATGTTTGGCACTGAAACACTTGGTGTTGACGTTCCTAATACAGTTGAATTAAAAGTAGCATCAACTGAAGCGGGTATTAAAGGTAATACACAATCTGGTGGAACTAAACCTGCTGTTCTTGAAACAGGATTAGTTGTACAAGTGCCATTCTTCGTTAATGAAGATGAAATGTTAATTATTAATACACAAGATGGCACATATATTTCCAGAGCACAATAAATCGACGGAGGTTAAACTTATGGCTGAAGAAACAAATATTGTTTTAAAAAGTACTGAACCTTCTTTGGGTGACATTAAGATTGCACCTGAAGTTATTGAAATTATTGTTGGAATTGCTGCTAACCAAATTGATGGTGTTTACTCAATGCGTGGGACAATTGCTAAAAATTTAACTGAATTATTTGGCCGTAAAAAGTCACTGGGTAAGGGTGTTAAACTTGATTTAACAGATGACCAGTTGAATATTGATGTTTTTGTTTACCTTGATTACGGTGTATCTGTTCCTAAGGTTGCATTAGTGATGCAAGAAAAGATTAAACAACAATTACTATTTATGACAGGTTTAGAAATTATTGAAGTAAATGTTCATGTTGAAGGGGTTATTCCTGAAAAGGAAGCCGATAAGATAGATACTGACGATTTATTTTCAGAAAAAGATGGTGAAAATTAGTGAGTGTAATAGTAACTAGACATACGATTCGCGAAAAAGCATTTCAAGCATTATTTGCGTTAAATTCTAACCCAGATGGTGATAGAGAGGCTATTTATCGTGAATTGTTAGAAGTTCCTGATGAAGAGTCGGCTGTAATTCCACCTTATTTAGAAGCATTAGTTTCAGGTGTTAGTGATAAACAAGCTGAGATAGATTCTGTTATTGAAGAAAATCTAACATCACGCTGGAAACTATCACGCTTAAACAATACGGATTTAATTATTTTGAGATTAGCTATTTACGAAATGAAATACGTAGATGATGTTCCTGCTAAGGTAGCATTGAATGAAGCTTTAGAAATTGCTAAAGAATTTAGTGATGATGAATCAAGAAAATTTGTTAATGGTGTGTTAGATCCAGTTGTTGAAAAAATGCCTGTTGATATTGAAAAAACAAATGAATAATAATGATTGAGAAGTGTTGCATTTTTTGCGACACTTTTTTTTTAGAAATGAATACCTTAAATATGATAAAATGTAAGAAGTAAAAATGGAATAGAGGTGCTAAATTATGGCTAAATTAATTGATGGTAAAAAATTGGCACAAATAACGACGGATAATTTAAAATCTGAGATAGAAGCTTTAAAGAAAAAGAATGTCTTTCCTACATTAGCTGTTATTGTAGTTGGAGAAAATCCAGCAAGTAAAATATATGTTAAGAATAAGCATCGAATTGCTGAATCTATTGGGATAAAATCGATTGTTAAAAGATTACCTGATACGATATCAGAAAAAGAGTTGCTAAATCTCATTAATGACTATAATGATAATTCAGATATTAATGGCATATTAGTACAGTTACCTTTACCGAACCAAATTGATGAAAAAAAGATAACCGAAGCTATTAAACCAGAAAAAGATGTTGATGGATTTCATCCGATAAATATTGGACGATTAGCCATGAATGATCCACTAGCAATTCCATGTACACCACTGGGAATTATGAGAATGTTTAACGCATACAATATTGATTTAGACGGTAAAAATGCAGTTGTTGTTGGCCGCAGTAATATTGTGGGTAAACCAATGGCGGCGTTACTTTTAAACGCTAATGCAACAGTAACGATAACGCATAGTCATACGGAAAATTTATCAGAGATAACTAAACAGGCTGATATTTTAGTCGTTGCAATTGGTCAAGCAAACTTTATTAAAAAAACCGATGTGAAACAAGGTGCTGTAGTCATCGATGTCGGGATGAACCGCTTAGATAGTGGTAAGTTAGCGGGAGATGTCGATAAGGAAGTTGCAGAGGTTGCAGGATATCTGACACCAGTACCAAAAGGGGTTGGACCTATGACGATTGCAATGTTGATGGAACAAACAATTGAATTAACAAAACGGAGTGTTGGCATTGAATAAAGATAATTATTTATCAGTTACATCATTAACAACATATTTGAAGAAAAAATTTGATGCTGATCCTTATCTTGGGACCGTTTATTTAACTGGCGAAATTTCAAATTTAAGACCTCGACCTAATGCGCATCAATATTTTAGTTTAAAAGATGATCATGCTAAAATTAGCGCAATTATGTTCCGTTCAGCTTTTGATAAAATAAAATTTAAACCAGAAGATGGCATGAAAGTTTTAGTTATGGGCCGTATATCTTTATATGAAGCGACAGGTAACTATCAAATATATATTGAGCGAATGGAACCTGATGGTGTTGGTGCGTTATATCAAGCCTATGAGCAGTTAAAAAATAAGCTACAAGCTGAAGGATTATTTTCAGCACCAAAACAGGCATTGGTTAAATATCCTAAACGAATTGCTGTGATTACAAGTCCTTCAGGGGCTGTCATTAAAGATATTATGACAACCGTTAAAAGACGTTACCCGATTGCTCAATTAGTTTTATTTCCTGCGATTGTACAAGGTGACAAAGCAGCTAATGATTTAGTTAAGCGGTTAAAACAAATTAACGAATTAGGCCATTTTGACACGATTATTATTGGTCGAGGCGGTGGCTCAATTGAAGATTTATGGCCATTTAATGAAGAATCTGTTGCAAGGGAAATATTTGCTAGCCAGATTCCAATTATTTCTTCAGTTGGACATGAGACAGACACAACCATTGCTGATTTAGTGGCCGATGTTCGGGCAGCAACGCCAACAGCAGCAGCAGAATTAGCTGTCCCTGTTTACGCCGATGAATTAATTAAGATTAATCAATTAAAATTGAGACTATTACAAGTAACACAAAATATTTTAAGTTTAAGAAGACAACAATTAGATAAGATTCAACAATCATATGTTTTTCAACAACCTAATCGGTTATATGAGGGTTACCTTCAAAACTTAGACAATTTAGCACAACGCTTAATGCAAGTAACAAAACAAATTATCACAATTAAGAAACAACAATTTGAACAAGCTAATGGTCAGTTGCGCTATCAAAATCCGCAACAATTGGTTAGTCAACTGCAAGATCAAGTAAAACAACAAAACAAACAGTTACATCAATTAATGACCTACTTACTTGAAACAAAGAAACAACAGGTTGGCGAAAAAATAAATGCGCTTGATTTATTAAGTCCATTGAAGATTATGGGACGAGGATACAGTTACGTATCTATGGAAGATAAAATTATTAAAAGTATTAATTCAGTGAATATAGATGATAACGTCGTGTTACACCTTACAGATGGTAAAGCATATGCAAAAATTGAAAAAGTTGAAAAAGGAGAATAAAAAATGGCTGAAAAAAAAGCGACATTTGAAGATAACTTAGTAGAACTTGAAAAAATTGTAACAGAACTAGAACAAGGTGATGTTCCTTTAGAAAAAGCATTAACCCAATTTCAAAACGGTGTTAAGTTGAGCTCAAAATTGCAAAAAACATTGGAAAATGCTGAAAAAACATTAACCAGTGTCATGAATGATTCTGGTGAAGAAGTGCCATTCGAACAAGGCTTAGAAAATGAGTAACTTAACTAAATTTTCTGATATCGTATTACCAGAATTTAATCAAATTATGTTGAATCAATTACAGGCTTTAGACACTGAAAAAAAGTTAAAAGAATCGATGACTTATTCAGTTGAAGCGGGTGGTAAACGTATTAGACCACTAATCATTTTTGTTATTTGTCAAATGCTTAATCGTAAACTTGATAAGTCAGTTTATTCTATTGCTGGTGCATTAGAATTAATTCATACCTATTCATTAATTCATGATGATTTGCCTGCGATGGATGATGATAATTTAAGACGTGGTAAACCAACAAACCATATTATTTTTGGTGAAAGCATGGCAATTTTAGCTGGTGATGCACTAAATACATTAGCCTTTGAATGGATCAGTAACGCAGAGTTGCCTGATTCACAAAAGGTATTACTAATGGGTCAACTAGCTAGGTTAGCTGGCCCAGAGGGAATGGTTGGCGGTCAAGTTGCCGATATTGAAGGTGAACAAAAAGAGTTATCATTAGCGCAGTTGAAACAGGTGCATAAGCGTAAAACGGGTGATTTAATTGAATTTTCAGTTTACGCAGGTAGCATACTTGGAAAAGCGACTGACCAACAGCACGTAGCGTTTATGGCATATGGACGTCATTTTGGGTTAGCTTTTCAAATCTATGATGATATTATGGATGTCGTTGGGACATCTGAAGAGATGGGCAAGGCTGTTCATAAAGACAATCAAGAAAATAAAAATACGTATCCTGGACTAATGGGAATTGATCAAGCTTATAGGATGCTCGAAGAAGTAACCAATCAAGCTAAAGATGCTATTCAAACGCTTAAGCAAACAGGGTTGGAGACAGAGTATTTGGAAGAATTGTTACATTACTTTAAATTAAAAAATTAGGAGTCACTATGAAAAAAGAGCGCATTGATGTTTTATTAGTTAAACAAGGGTTATTTGAAACTCGTGAACAGGCCAAACGTGCAGTTATGGCTGGTGAAATTCTGGGTGAGAATGAAGAACGATTGGATAAACCAGGTGTTAAAATTTCTGAAGAAACTGTGCTTCATTTTAAAGGTAAAAAATTACCTTATGTGAGCCGCGGTGGACTTAAATTAGAAAAAGCCCTTAAAGTATTTGATGCAACCGTTCAGGATAAAACGGTCTTAGACATTGGATCATCAACCGGTGGCTTTACCGATGTTGCTTTACAAAATGGCGCAAAATTAAGTTATGCGTTAGATGTTGGTACCAATCAATTAGTTTGGAAATTACGACAAGATCCAAGAGTTGTTGTGATGGAAAATACTAACTTCAGATATAGTAAAAAAGAAGATTTTGAATTTGGACAACCCAATTTTGCAACAATAGATGTATCGTTTATTTCATTACATCTTATTTTACCTGCATTAAAGAAAATTATTACTGAAAATGGGGATGTTGTGGCATTAATAAAACCCCAATTTGAAGCAGGAAAAGAAAATGTTGGAAAACATGGTATTGTACGAGATGAAAAGATTCATCGTCAAGTGCTCGAAGACATTGTTCAATTTTCTATTTCCACTGGATTTAATGTTGCGGATTTAAGCTACTCACCAATTAAGGGTGGCGAAGGTAATATTGAATTTTTAATTCATTTAAAGTCTGCGATAAATGAAATTGGCGAGATTTCGGATAAGGTTAGTATCGATGGCGTATTAACTGCTGCATACGATAACCTGAATGCCGTTAAATAAGGATTTAAAGTGAAGTTCTTTAATAATAATTGAAATTACGTTATACTAACTCTATGGGTGGTAGAGGTTATCGGGTGAGGGGGACTTTAATGAAAAAGCAAGAACGGCAACGTTATGTTCGTGAATTATTGAAGAACAATAATATTGATAAGCAGGAAGATTTTGTGAGTTTGCTTAAAAAACAAGGGATTACAGTCACACAAGCAACTATTTCTAGAGATATTAAAGAAATGCAATTAATTAAAGTGCCATCTGCTGATGGAACTTACAGTTATAATTTACCTGTTCAAAAAAAATTGAATACAGAAAAAAAATTAACTAAAACGTTAAAAGATGCTTTTATATCAACTGATGTTCAAAATGAAATGTGTCTCGTTAAGGTGACGCCAGGAAGTGGTCCAGCAATCGTATCTTTAATTGAACAAATGAATTATTCATTTGTTTTTGGTACTTTAGGCGGAGATGGATCAGCTCTAATTATCTGTCACTCGAACAAAGATGCGTTAAAGTTAAGTAAAATTTTAAATGAGATTGTAACTGAATAGATAGAAATAAAATCTGTGACATTTGTTTCAGATTTTTTCTATTAAAGGGGTGAAAAAAATGTTACAAGAATTGACAATAAAAGATTTTGCCATTATTGATTCTTTGAATATCGATTTCATGGCTAATATGACAGTTTTAACAGGTGAAACTGGTGCGGGTAAATCCATTATCATTGATGCTTTGGGCCTCTTATCAGGTGGTAGAGGGTCCCAAGAATTTATTAGAAAAGATGCAAAAAAAATGGTGCTACAAGGACTCTTTATGCCAACTGAAAACTCAAATACGTTAACGAAGTTGGACCAATTAGGTATTGGCCATGATGATAACTCTGTGATTTTACAACGTGAAATACATAGATCTGGTAAAAATATTTGTCGCATAAACGGTATGTTGGTTAACACGAGTACACTAAAATCAATTGGTGAAACGTTAGTTGATATTCATGGCCAAAATGAACATCAAGAATTAATGCAACAGGATAAGCATTTGGGCATGTTAGATGAATATATTAAAAATGATATTCAAACACTGAAGCATAGTTATCAAGAAGCATTTG
This sequence comes from Dellaglioa sp. CoH-57-MRSF-20, assembly GCF_056781955.1. The sequence goes on along the minus strand of NZ_JBXAXV010000002.1, from coordinate 232,879 downwards.
AATACTATCAAAACCTAAATAAGTTACAAATAAAAAGACAAACAAATCAAAACGAATGGGCACAACGATTAGATATGTTACATTTTCAAAAAGATGAAATTGAAAGTGCAGATTTAATTGAAAATGAAGAAGACATATTAAGCGCTGAAAAAGAACGTCTAGAAAATTTTCAAACTATTAATCAGTCACTGGATGCAAGTTACCAAGCGTTATCGGGTGATGATGAAAATACAGTTGACCATGTTGGTGTTGCAATGTCTAACATGCTAAAAATTGATAATTTAGATAGTGAATATAAAGACTTAGCAGAACGGTTGTCGTCAGCCTATTATATGCTGCAGGATGCATCTAGTGACCTATTGCGTCAGTTAGACTCCCTGGAATGGGATGAGCAACGATTAAATGAGATTGAAAATAGGCTTGAATTAATTGTACAATTAAAACACAAATATGGTGATTCTGTTGAAAAAATATTAGCTTATTTGAGTCTTATATCTGAAGAATTAATTGAAATGGAAGCAACTGAAGGTAATGCAGATGATTTAGATAATCAAGTTAATTTAGCTAGAAAAGAAGCCCATAAATTGGCTGATAAATTAACTAATGTTCGAAAAAAAGCAGCCATCATTCTACAAAAAGAAGTGCATAAACAGTTAAGTGAGTTGTATATGGACAAAGCCGTTTTTGAAGTTAAATTTGATTCACTCAATCAGTTAAATAGTACCGGACAAGATAAAGTTGAATTTTATATTCAAACAAATGTTGGGGAAACAATGGGGCCATTAGCTAAGATTGCTTCTGGTGGTGAACTTTCTCGAATGATGTTAGCGTTAAAGACAATTTTTTCTAGGACGCAAGGTGTCACAAGTATTATATTTGATGAAGTTGATACAGGAGTTAGTGGACGTGTTGCCCAGGCAATTGCTGAAAAAATTAATCAAATTGCCCAACAATCACAAGTTCTATGTATCACACATTTGCCACAGGTTGCTGCAATTAGCGAGCACCATTACTTTATAGCTAAAGAAGTGATTTGTGAACGTACAGAAACATCTATTAAATTGTTATCTAAGGAAGATCGTATTCAAGAAATTGCTCGAATGCTTGCCGGTTCTGAGATTACACCTTTAACTGTTAAACATGCTGAAGAATTACTAAATACGGCACAAAAAAAATAATTAAAACCAAGGTACTACTATGAATAGATGATTGGTTAGTTATAAAAAAGGAGAGTACTAATATGCTTAAGTTTGATAAAATATCAAAAATTTATAAAGGTAATAAAGCTGTAGATAATTTTAATTTGGAAGTTCAAGATGGTGAATTCATTTGTTTCATCGGAACATCTGGTTCAGGTAAAACAACTACTATGAGAATGATTAACCGTATGTTGACACAAACAGAAGGTACAATCACTATTGATGGTAAAGATATAGCCAAAATGGATCCCGTTAAATTACGTCGTAAAATCGGATATGTTATTCAAAATATTGGTTTAATGCCACATATGACTATTCGTGAAAATATTACATTAGTACCAAAATTATTAAAATGGCCTGAAGAAAAAAGAGATGAACGCGCTAAAGAAATGATTAAATTAGTTGAACTACCAGAATCATATTTAGACCGTTACCCATCTGAACTTTCTGGTGGGCAACAACAAAGAATCGGAGTTGTCAGAGCTTTAGCTGCTGATCAAGATATTATCTTGATGGATGAACCTTTTGGTGCGCTTGATCCTATTACTAGAGAAGCTTTACAAGATTTAGTTAAAGATTTACAAGAACGTTTAGGTAAGACATTCGTTTTTGTTACTCATGATATGGATGAAGCTTTAAAATTAGCAACACGAATTGTTGTTATGTCTGAAGGAAAGATTGTTCAAGCAGATACACCCGATAATATTTTGAAAAATCCAGCAAATAAATTTGTTGAAAACTTGATTGGTCAAGATAGACTTATCCAAGCTCGTCCAAGTATTACAACTGTTGGTCAAGTTATGTTAGCTAACCCAGTTTCAATTACACCAGGTAAGTCATTAGTAACAGCTATTCGTTTAATGCATGATCGTCGAGTTGATACGTTGTTAGTTACTGATGATGCTGGTATTTTAAAGGGTTATATTGATATTGAAAGCTTAGATTATAGTTTCAATACATCAAGTAGTGTCAGCGATATTATGAACAAAGATATTTTCTATGTTAAAGAAGATTCATTAGTTCGTGATACTGTTGAACGTATTTTAAAACGTGGATTTAAAAATGTACCTGTTATTAATAAAGATGGTATATTAGTCGGAATTGTAACCCGCGCTACCCTAGTTGATATTGTTTATGATGCACTTTGGGGTGATGAAAATAGTGCTTCTCATGAAGAAGTAACTAAAATAATGACGTCAGACTCAGGTACAGATACCGATGAAACTAGCCCAAGTTCAACGAAGGAGGGTTAATAATGACTTCATTTTTACAAGAATATGGGGCAATGATTGTCTCAAAATTATGGGAACATATTGAAATTTCAGGAATGGCATTATTTTTTGGAGTAGCAATAGCTGTTCCTTTAGGAATTTTACTAACAAGATTACCTAAGACAGCCAATATTGTAATTGCAATTGCTAGTATGTTGCAAACAATTCCTGCTTTAGCTTTACTAGCCATGATGATTCCTTTATTTGGGATTGGTAAGTTACCAGCTGTTGTAGCATTATTTATCTATTCGTTGTTACCAATATTAAGAAATACGTATATTGGTATTAAAGAAGTGGATCCAGTGTTAAAAGACGCTGCTAAAGGGATGGGTATGACTAATTTGCAGTCGATTCTGCAAGTTGAATTAGTTATGGCATCTCAGGTTATTATGTCTGGAATTCGTTTAGCTGCAACTTATGTAATTGCTTGGGCAACATTAGCTTCATATATTGGTGCTGGTGGCTTAGGGGATATGATTTTTAATGGATTAAATTTGTATCAACCAAAATTAATTTTAGGCGGTACAATTCCAGTTATCTTATTAGCCTTACTAGTTGATTTTATACTTGGACAGGTTGAAAAAAAGGTAGCACCAAAAACAACAAGAAATTAAGGAGGCTTTAACATGAAAATTACGATGAAAAAAATACTTGTTAGCTTAAGCCTTCTGTTTGCCGGTGTGAGTCTATCAAGTTGTGGGTTTCCTGGTTTAACAGGTGGCTCTGAATCGACAATTAAAATTGTCGCACAATCAACGACGGAATCTCAAATTATTGGATCAATGCTACAACAATTGATTGAACATGAATCAGATAATCAAGTAGAACTGATAAATAATTTAGGTTCTGGTACATTAAGTTTTAATGCACTCAAAAACGGTGATGCAGATATATCATCTGCTAGATATACAGGAACTGACTTAAGTGCGGTATTAAATAAACCAGTAGAAAAAGATACCGTTAAAGCTAATAAAATAGTTAAAGATGGATTCGAAAATAGATTCCAAATGAAATGGTTTGATAGTTTAGGTTTTGCTGATACTTATGCATTTATGGTTACAAAAGAGACAGCTAAAAAGTACAATTTAAACACAGTATCTGATTTAAGAAAAATTGAATCTAAATTAACAGTCGGTGTTGATGCCAACTGGATTAGCCGTGTAGGTGATGGTTACGATGGTTTCCAAAAAGAATATAATATTAAATTTGGTAACATTTATCCTATGCAGATTGGATTAGTCTATAGCGCTTTGGCAAAGGGTAAAATGGATGTTGTTCTTGGATATTCAACTGATGGCCGAATTAAGAGTTATGATCTGAAAATTTTGAAGGATGATCGTCACTTCTTCCCACCATATTCAGCAAGCCTTGTTGCAAATGATTCTATCTTGAAGGAACATCCTGAATTAACACCGCTTATTGATCGACTTAAAAACAAAATTAATTTATCAACAATGCAATCATTAAATTACAAAGTTGATAATGATTTTTACGAACCAGCAGTAGTTGCAAAACAATTCTTAGAAGAACATCATTACTTCGAAAAGGCGGGTGATTAATATGAATACTTTTGATCAATTGATGTCTTATTTTAGTAATAATGGGTTATATGTTTTACAAGAATTTACAAGACATTTTTTAATTTCAATATATGGTGTGATAATTGCTGCAATTATTGGGATTCCAATCGGAATTTTTATCTCAAAACATCATAGATTGAGCGATGTAGCAATAGGTGCTGCTAATGTTATTCAAACTGTACCATCATTAGCAATGTTATCTATTATTATGTTGGGACTAGGTTTAGGTGTTAATACAGTTATTGTAACTGTTGCACTTTACTCACTATTACCTATTTTAAAAAATACGTATTCAGGGATGATTAATGTTGATCCTGGCGTTCTTGATTCTGGTAAAGGGATGGGAATGACGAGACTTCAAATCCTTTATATGATTGAGTTACCGTTATCATTATCAGTTATCATGGCCGGAATTAGAAATGCATTAGTTGTTGCAATTGGTATTACAGCAATTGGTTCATTTATTGGTGCAGGTGGACTTGGAGATATTATTATCCGAGGAACAAATGCAACTGATGGAGCAGCTATTATTTTAGCTGGTGCATTGCCAACAGCTCTAATGGCCGTTATTGCTGATGCAATTTTGGCACTTATTCAAAGAAAATTTGATCCAACAACAATTAAACGTAAATAAAAAAATGGTCATTTTCTAGTTGTTATAGAAAGTGACCATTTTTATATTGAATCGATTAAAGCGATATAACGGAGTTGATTATCAGTAAGAAGGTAAGTGATATTCGTATATTGCGTTTTAAATATTAATTGATTAGAACCAGAACGTCGGTGTAAGGTACCACGAAGTTCTTGGAATTCTTTTTGAAATCCAGTTGGATTTAATTGTAAAATAATTGTTTTTTTCATTTTTAAAACTTTTTCTGTAAAGAGTGCTAATTGAAATTGAGGCATTTGTGGTCTTAAAATAAAGTCATCTAAATCAAAAATTTTATGATATGAATATTGTAGTGTTGAGCCAATAGTTTGAATTGTTGTTTGTTGTTTATTTTGCATAATAAAGTTCCTCCCCGAACGTTTGTTTGTATTTTCATTATACGAACAAACGTTCGGTAAAGCAAGTGTTAATTTATAATATATTTAAAAGATGACAACAGCGCATAAAAAGCTTGAATAATAGCCGTAAAAAGTGCATACTATTTATTAATACTTATCTTAGAGGAGTTTACAAATTTAATGGCTAATCGTGGAATGTTGATCGTACTATCTGGTCCATCAGGGGTCGGTAAAGGAACCGTAAGAAAAGCAATTTTTGACCAAGCTGACAATAAGTTTCTTTATTCAATTTCAATGACCACTCGTAAAATGCGAGAAGGCGAAGTTGATGGTGTTGACTATCATTTTGTATCAAAAGAAGAATTTGAGAATGAAATTTCAACGGGCGGTATGTTAGAATACGCCAAGTATGTTGACAATTACTATGGAACACCGTTAAAATATGTAAATAAGATGCTTGACGCTGGTCAAGATGTCTTTCTTGAAATTGAAGTACAAGGTGCTATGCAAGTTCGAGAAAAAATTTCTGATGGTTTATTTATTTTCTTAACGCCACCTGATTTGATGGAATTAAGACAAAGAATTACAGGACGTGGAACGGATGATTCTGCAACTATTGATAAACGAATGACAAAAGCCATTGGTGAGATTGATATGATGCAGAATTACGATTACGCGGTTGTTAATGATGAAATAAATGATGCTGTTGAAAAAATTCAAACGATTATTAAAGCTGAACGTTGGCGTGTAAAACGATTTTTACCTGACTATAGAAAACAATTAGGAGATGTATTTAAATGATTTTATATCCTTCAGTAGATGACTTATTGAAACAAGTAGATTCAAGATACTCATTAATTATGTTAGCAAGTAAACGTGCCCATGAATTAGATGCTGGCGCTCTACCAATGCTTTCTAATTACAAATCAAAAAAGAATGTTGGACGTGCTTTGGAAGAAGTTGTTACTGGTGATTTAATTATTGATCCAGTTGAAAAAGAAGATATTCGTTAATCTGATTAAATGAAAAGGAGTTAAGACAAGCTAATTGTCCTAACTCCTATTTTATTTCTTAGAAAATTGATACAATAGAGAATAGAATAAATTCGGTATGGGGGCGACATGAAATGACACTTGAAAATAAAAAAATCGGTCTTGTTGTAACAGGTGGTATTGCAGCGTATAAAAGTTTGGGATTAGTCCGAGCACTAATTAAACAAGGTGCTAGCGTTCGAGTTGCGATGACCAAAGCTGCAACTGAATTTGTAACACCCTTGAGTTTTGAAACGTTGAGTAAAAATAGGGTGTTAACTGATTTATTTTCAGGAAAAGAGTCTGAGCATGTTGCACATATTGAATTTGCAGACTGGGCAGAATTAATGGTTATTGCACCAGCGACAGCAAACATTATCGCAAAAATGGCCAATGGTATCGCAGATGATTTTGTTTCAACCACTTTATTAGCAACTGAGGCACAAAAAATTGTTGTGCCCGCAATGAATGAACATATGCTAATGAATTCTGCTACACAACGTAATCTTAAATTTTTAGGACGAAATAACATTCAGATTATTGAACCAGAAATAGGCTTTTTAGCAGAAGGTTATTCAGGTAAGGGACGTTTTCCCGAATTAAATGTGATAATGTCAGTTATTCAAACTTCCTTTGAGGATAGTGACAAACCATTAGAAGGTAAAAATGTCTTAGTGACAGCTGGTGGTACACGAGAACGAATCGATCCAGTTCGTTTTATCGCTAATGATTCTTCTGGTAAAATGGGTTTCGCAATTGCGATTGAAGCGCAAAAGTTAGGTGCTAATGTCACCTTAATTAGCGGAATAAGCCAGTTGCCAGACCCAATTGGCGTGACAACAATTAGAGTTACAACTGCGTTAGAGTTATCTGAAGCTATCAATAAGCGATTTGATGACCAAAATATTTTGATAATGGCAGCAGCTGTTTCAGATTATCGTGTACAAAATGTTGCAGATCAGAAAATAAAAAAAGCTGAATCTACTTTAACGTTAATATTAGAAAAAAATCCAGATATTTTAAAACATTTGGGCCAAATTAAGCAAAATCAGTATTTAGTCGGATTTGCTGCGGAAACCCAAAACGGACTAGAAAATGCACAAGAAAAATTAGAAAAGAAAAATTTAGATTTATTGGTTTTAAATGATGTCTCAAATTCTGCCATTGGATTTAATAGCAATGATAATGAGGTAACACTGCTTAGACCAAACAGAAAAAATGATTTCATAAAGCAAACAAGTAAAAAGCAAATTGCTAAGGAATTATTAGCTACTATTATAAGCGATGTAGTAAAATAAGCAGTTAATTAAATGAAAGGAGGTTTCAGTATGTCACAATATGCAAAAATTATCGTTGATGTTCCTACGATGCAAACGGACCAGCCATATACGTATTCAATCCCAGCAGTATTAACAAATCAGATTGAGATTGGCATGCGGGTTATTGTACCATTTGGGAATGGTAAACGATTGGTTCAAGGATTTGTAATTGATCTTTTTGATAAGAATGAGTTCGATGGTCATGTAAAAGATATTCAATCAGTCGTTGATTTAAGACCTGTTGTGAATACTGAATTATTAGACTTATCTGAGTGGATAGCTAATGAAACCTTTTCCTTCCGTATAACTGCCTTACAAATGGTTTTACCGAGTGTCATGCGTGCAACCTATAAAAAGCGAGTTCGTTTAATTGACGAAATTGATGAAGATTTACAAGATAAATTATTTCAAGGTCAAGATTCTATTGAATTTGATCCAGAACATATGGATGCTCAAATAATTAAAGAATTATTACAACTTACCAAGGCTGAAAAGGCTGAGATGATTTATGAAGTTGGCAATAAAGCTAAAGTTAAAATGCAAATATCAATCCAACCAAAACTTGGATTCGAAGCATATGAAAATATTCGAAGTGGTTTACGTAAAAATGCTAAACAACAGCACTTATTGATTGACTATCTACAATCACTCACTGAAGATAGCTTGATTCCTCAGAAACAAGTTGTTGAGGAAATAGGCGTGACACCTGCAACAATTACAGCTGGAGCAAAAAATGGTTGGCTTGAAAAAGTTGAGACTGAGGTATATCGGGACCCATATAAAGACACAATTATTGAGCCAACCAATATGCAAGAATTAACCTCAGATCAAGAGGTTGCGGTGCTAGCTGTCGATGAGGCTATTAAAAGTGGAACTAATACAACATTTTTACTTCAAGGTGTGACGGGGAGTGGGAAAACAGAAGTTTATTTGCAGACAATCGCAAAAGCGCTAGAACTTAGAAAAACAGCTTTGATGCTTGTACCAGAAATAGCTTTGACACCCCAAATGGTTAAGCGAGTTAAATCACGATTTGGTAATCTAGTTGCGGTCCTGCATAGCGGTTTGTCTGACGGTGAGCGTTATGATGAATGGCGCCGGATTGAGCGTAAAGAAGCGCAAGTAGTTGTCGGTGCACGTTCAGCCGTTTTTGCACCATTAGATAATATTGGCGTTATTATTGTTGATGAAGAGCATGAATCGAGCTATAAACAAGATGAAACACCAAGGTATCATGCAAGGGATGTTGTTCTTTGGAGAAGTAAAAGACATCAGTGTCCTGTCATATTGGGTAGTGCAACACCATCCCTCGAATCTCGTGCTAGAGCTCAAAAAGGCGTGTATGAGTGGTTACAATTACCTCAACGTATAAATGGTCATCCCATGCCAGAAGTTACGCTAATTGATATGAGAGAAGAAATGAAAAAGACTGGTGAGAGTAATTTTTCTGAGCCACTTAGACATGAAATTACTAAGCGCCTTGAGAAAAATGAACAGACTGTTTTAATGTTAAATCGTCGTGGGTTTTCATCTTTCGTAATGTGCCGAGATTGTGGATTCGTGCTACCTTGTCCTAACTGTGATACTTCTTTAACATTGCATATGGATACTCATACAATGAAATGTCATTATTGTGGACATGAAGAAGGTATTCCTAAAACTTGTCCTAACTGTCATAGTCGAAAAATTAGATATTATGGTACAGGTACGCAAAAAGTTGAAGAAGAACTTAAAACGTTATATCCAGAGGCTAAAATTTTACGAATGGACGTTGATACGACACGTAAAAAAGGCGCACACGAAAAAATCCTAGCTAAATTTGGCGCAAAAGAAGCTGATATTTTATTGGGTACACAAATGATTGCGAAAGGGTTAGACTTTCCTGATGTGACGTTAGTTGGCGTTCTTAATGCAGATACAGCACTTAGTTTGCCTGATTTTAGATCAAGTGAAAGAACGTTCCAATTATTAACCCAAGTGAGCGGTCGAGCTGGTCGAGCTGAAAAAGAAGGACATGTTATTATCCAAACTTTTAATCCAGATCACTACGCGATTCAATATGCGAAGCATCATGACTATGAATCATTTTATAAAAAAGAAATGTCAGTTCGACATATGGAAAATTATCCACCATATTATTATACAATTCAGCTCACTGCTAGTTATACGGATGAGGCTGGAGCAGCGAAAAAAATGTTAGAAGCAGTTCAATTTTTAAAACCAGTGTTATCAAAGAATGCGATTATTCTTGGACCAACACCAAAATCAATTATGCGTGTTAATAATCGTTTTTATTATCAAGTGGTTATTAAGTATAAATCAGAAGGTCAATTAAAAGAACGACTAAGAGAGTTAATGACTAAATCTCAAGCCGAAGTTCGAAAAGGTTTAAAATTAACGATTGATTCTGAACCAGTAAACTTTATTTAAATTAAGGAGATATTATGACGTCAATTGTATTTATGGGAACACCAGAATTTTCAGCTCCAATTTTAGAAAGTTTAATTGAAAACGGCTATGACGTGAAAGCTGTTATGACACAACCAGATCGAATGGTTGGGCGAAAACGTATTTTAACGCAATCACCAGTAAAACAAGTTGCAGTAAAACATGGTATTGAGGTATTACAACCAGAAAAATTAAGTGGCAGCGATGAAATGGCCAAAGTAATTGCAATGGCACCCGATTTTTTGGTAACTGCAGCATTTGGACAATTTTTACCAACAAAATTATTAGAATCTGCTAAAATTGGTGCAATAAACGTCCATGGTTCACTATTACCTAAATATCGTGGTGGCGCACCAATTCAATATGCTATTATGAATGGTGAACAAGAAACAGGTATTACCATTATTTATATGGTTAAAAAAATGGATGCTGGAAATATTATTAGCCGTCGTGCAATTAAAATTGAAAATAATGATGATACTGGTTCAATGTTTGAAAAATTAAGTTTATTAGGTAAGGAACTATTACTTGAAACATTACCAAAACTAATTGATGGTACAAGTGAATCAACACCACAAAATGAAGATAAAGTAACCTTTTCACCTACCATTAAACCAGAAGAAGAAGCCCTTGATTTTTCAAAAACGGCTAATGAAATAGACTGGAAAATTCGTAGCTTAAGACCGGTACCTGGTGCATATACGATTTTAAAGGGTAAGAGAACTAAAATATGGGATATAACTGTACTAGATAAAAAAACTATTTTATCTGCTGGAAAAGTAGTTGAAGTAGCTAAAAAATCACTTGAAATTGCTTGTGGTGATGGGACCGTATTAGCTATTAATTCGCTTCAACCAGATGGTAAATCAAAACAAACCATTGTCGACTACCTAAACGGTAGTGGGCAAGGAATAAAAGAAGGACAACAGGTGATTGATGTATGACAACTGATTTAAAAACGACACCCCGATTCTTAGCAGTTGATCTTTTAACAAGAGTTGCTAAACAAGGGACGTATTCAAATATTGCGTTGAACCAAGTGATTAAGAATAATCATATGGAAGTTCGGGATGCTCATTTATTAACACAACTAGTTTACGGTGTTATCCAAAGACGTCTCACTTTAGAATATTGGTTGGCACCATTTGTTAAAAATCCTAGCAAAATGGATAATTGGGTTCAAGAATTACTATTGAGTGCCATTTATCAGATGCATTATCTTGATAAAATTCCAACTCGCGCAATTTTTAATGAATCAATTGAAATTGCAAAACGAAAAGGCCATGCAGGTACGCGTAAATTTGTTACTGGTGTTTTACATGCAATTGAGCGTGAAGGTATCCGTCCTGTTTCTGAAATTAAAGATGATATTGAACGTTTGAGTATTGAAAGTAGTACACCAGTTTGGTTGGTAAACGAATTAATTAAACAAGTAGGCTTAGAAAAAGCGACACATTTGTTGGCTTCAATCAATGAAGCACCTGATCAATCTGTTAGAGTAAATACAGCTAAAGCAACTGTCGAAGAAGTCATTGAAAAAATGGAAAATGAAGGCTTTGAGGTGAAACGTAGTCAAGTTTCACCAGTTGGGTTATTAGTGACTAATGGATTTGCTCCTGATAGTGGCGTTTATCACGATGGGTTAATTACGATTCAAGATGAAAGTGCAATGTTAGTTGCTGACGCAATGAATATTCAACCAGGTGATAAAGTTTTAGATGCATGTGCCGCACCAGGTGGAAAAACAACCCATATTGCATCATTCCTAGATGAAACTTTATTTGGTGAAGTTGTAGGGTTAGATATTCATGCACACAAAGTTAAATTAATCGGTGATAATGCTAAACGTTTAGGTTTATCTAGTGTTGTTGAGGAGATGGTATTAGATGCACGTTTAATTTCAGAAGAATTTGATAATGAATATTTTGATTCAATTCTTGTTGATGCACCTTGTTCTGGAATTGGATTATTACGTCGTAAACCAGAAATTAAATATGAAAAAACATTAGCTGATTCAAATAATTTACAAAAAATTCAATTAGCTATTTTAGACAAAGTGGCACCAACTTTGAAAAAAGGTGGTCGCTTAACTTATAGTACATGTACTATTTTAGATATTGAAAATAAGGATGTTGTTAACCAGTTTGTTGAAACTCATCCTGAATTTAAAGTGATTGAAACGCCAACTGCTTTGGCATTAAAAGAAAATAGAGACGATAAAGAATTAACTATTTATCCGGATGATTATCATTCAGATGGATTTTTCATTACATGTTTAGAAAAACAACTTTAGACTCGAGGTGTAAGAATGAAAGTTGCCTATCAAACAGATGTAGGTAGTGTCAGAGAAAATAATGAAGATTACGTCGGTGTCTTTCACAATAAAAGTGGTATTTCTTTTGTGATGGTTGCAGATGGTATCGGTGGTCATTTGGGCGGAGATGTTGCTTCAGAAATGGCCGTTTCACACATGGGATTTCGATTTGAAGGAACTAATTTTAGCCAGCCCAGTGATGCAATTAAATGGATAACCAAAGAAGTAGAGATGGAAAATAAACAAATTATTGAAAAGTCTAATCAATATGAAGATCTTTCAGGTATGGGCACAACAATGGTATGTGCCATATTCTTTGAAGAAAAATATATTGTTGCCAATATTGGTGATAGCCGAGGATACTTATTACGTGACAAAGAACTTTATCAATTAACTGAAGATCATTCAGTAGTGAATGAATTAATTAAGCGTGGCGAACTAACCGTAGAAGATGCTAAAAATTATCCGCAAAAGAATATGATTACAAGAAGTTTAGGTATCTCGTCAGATGCTGATGCTGATATTGCGGTTAATGATTCTGAGTCGGGTGATTTATTATTATTATGCACAGATGGCTTAACTAATATGGTCTCTGATGATGAAATCAAGACGGTCTTAAAAAATACTACAACTGTTGAAGAAAAAGGCTCGGAATTAATTAGATTGGCCAATAAGGCAGGCGGATTAGATAACATTACCGCACTCCTGGTTAGCAATGATCGGGGGATAGTGTAATGAAACCTGATACAATTTTTAATGAACGTTATAAAATAATAAATTCATTAGGCGAAGGTGGCATGGCAAATGTCTATCTTGCGACTGATTTAATTTTGGATCGACCAGTAGCTGTTAAAGTATTGCGAGTCGATTTAAGGGATGATCAAGATACTGTTAGACGTTTTAAACGTGAGGCATTGGCAACAACTGAATTGGTTCATCCAAATATTGTGAATGTTTATGATGTCGGTGAAGTAGACGGACTGCAATTTATGGTCATGGAATATGTGCCGGGACATGATTTAAAAACATATATAGCAAAAAGGTTCCCAATTCCATATCAAGTTGTGATTGATATTATGACTCAAATTTTATCAGCTGTAGAAGTAGCACATGATCACAGTATTATTCATCGTGATTTAAAACCACAAAATATTTTAATAGATGCAGATGGTAATGCTAAAATTACAGATTTTGGTATTGCTGTGGCATTGGCTGATCATTCGTTAACACAAACTAATACTTTATTGGGTTCTGTTCATTATCTTTCGCCAGAACAGGCTAGAGGTAGCATGGCAACAAAACAATCTGATATCTATTCGCTTGGTATTATTTTGTATGAAATGTTAACTGGGCGAGTTCCTTTTGAAGGTGAAACAGCTGTTTCAATTGCCCTAAAACATTTTCAAAGTGATGTGCCATCTGTTCGGGAATTTGATCCTAATATTCCGCAGTCTCTTGAAAATGTTGTTTTACAAGCAACAAGTAAAGTACCGCGAGATAGGTTCCAATCTGCTGGAGAAATGTCAATTGCTTTGCGAGAATCTTTGGCTAAAAAAAATGTGGCAAAGTGGCAGCCTGAAGAGGTTATCAGTGGTGAAACTAAAGTATTGCCGGTATTTGATAAGCAGACTGTAGAAACACTTAGTCCGAATCAGGAACCAGATGTAAAAAAAGATACGAAAAAGAAAATGAGTCGTCGTAAAAAATGGACTATCGGCGCAATCATTTTTGCTTTTGTCGCTCTTATTCTGGGTGGTGCGATTCTTGCAATGAGTTCACCAAAAGAAGTTAAGGTCCCTGATTTAAGCGGAATGACAGTTAGTGAAGCAAAATCAAATTTAGCAGACAAAAATTTGAAACTTGGTAAAATTACTCGAACAAATAGTGAAACCGTTGATAGTGGTAATATCATTAATTCAACACCTAAGAAGAATGAAATAATTCGAGAAAAAAATCAGGTTGATGTAATGGTATCAAAGGGAAAAGCTAAGATAACAATCGAGAATTACGTTGGTAGTAATTATGAGGATGTTAAAACAACGTTAGAAAATGATGGCTTTAAAGTTGAAAAAGAAACGGAAGAGTCAGAATCTGTGACTGAAAATGAAATTATGGCGCAAGATGTCACAGCGGGTGATAAGGTAGTTCCGAGTGATACAGTGATTACATTGACAGTTAGTTCAGGTCCTAAAGTGTATACACTTAGAGATTTAACAGGATATACAAGAAAAAGTGTTCAGGATTATACAAGCGAATTAGGTGGTAATCTGACAATTAGCGAGGCCTACTCAGATTCAGTTGACAAAGGTCAAGTTATTAAACAATCACCAGCAGAAGGAAGCTCTTTTTCTAAAGGTGATCGATTATCAGTTGTTATTTCTAAAGGAAAAAAAGTCACAACTGATGAATTTACCAGGACTATATCTGTTCCATTCAAATCAATTGTGTCAGAAAGTTCAAGTTCAGTTGATGAAGAAAAAGATACGGATGAGGACAAAGACTCGTCGTCAGATGATAGTTCCAGCTCTAGTTCAAGTTCTTCAGAATCAAAAGCAGATGAAAATGCTATTGAAATTTATATTGAAGACAAAACACATAACATTGATGATATTTATGAACGGAAAACAATTACAAAAGATACTGATTTTAAATTATCATTTGTTTTAGATTCTGGAAAAGCAGGAAAATATAAAATTTTGCGTGATGGTGAAGTAATTGCGGAAAATGATAATGTAACTAAAAATTAAATAAAAGATGTGGTAAAATTAGATTAGAGGGTAAACTTCTAATCTATTTTTTAATTAATCATATAAAACGGTTACATGAGTCCAGTTAAAGGAGGTTAATTTATTGGTAACAGGTCAGATTAGACAATCATTAAGTGGCTTTTACGACGTTGATGTCGAAGGCGAAACTTATCGAACAAGGGCTCGAGGTAATTTTAGAAATTCTAACCAGGCACCACTAGTTGGCGATTGGGTTGACTTCAAAGCTGAAAATAAAAAAGAAGGCTATATTCTTAATATTCATGATCGAGAAAACAGCTTAATTCGACCACCAGTAGCTAATATTGATGAAGCAATTGTTGTAACGTCATGTGTTGAACCAGCATTTTCAAGCAATCTATTAGATAGACAATTAATTATGCTAGAATCGCATCATGTTAAGCCAGTCTTATACTTTTCAAAGGGCGATTTAATTCCTGAAGAGAAAGTAGTTGAAATAAGCAGTATTATTGAAGCTTATAGTCAAATCTATCCAACATTTTTTCCATTTGGTAAAAATGAAGATGTTGTGGTTAAAGAATTACAAGATACCTTTCCGGGTAAAATTGCAGTCGTAATGGGTCAGACTGGTGCAGGAAAATCAACATTACTAAATAAAATTATGCCAGAGTTGGAGTTGCAGACGGCTGAGATATCAAAAGCCTTACATCGTGGTAAACATACTACTCGTAAGGTAACATTAATGCCTATTGCAGGTGGGCTAATTGCTGATACACCTGGATTTTCTTCTTTTGATTTATTTGATATGTCAAAAGAAGAGTTACCAAAGTTATTTCCAGAATTAAATGAACTATCTGTTGGCTGTAAATTTAGAGGTTGTTTGCATATTAAGGAGCCTAAATGTGCAGTTAAAGCAGCACTTGAACAAGGTAATTTATTACAGAGTCGGTACAAAAATTATTTACAATTTAATCAATTAATTGTTGATCAAAAACCAAACTATAAGAAATGAGATGACCAAAATGAAATTATCACCTTCTATTTTAAGCGCTAATTTTGCAAACTTGGAAAAGGATATTAAAGTTGTTGATCAAGCTGGTGCAGAATATTTACATATTGATATTATGGATGGCCATTTTGTGCCTAATTTAACTTTTGGTGCAAACGTCGTTGAAGCAATTAGACCATTAACAAAAATGGTTTTGGATTGTCATTTGATGGTAGAAAATCCAGAATCTTATATTGAAGAATTTGCTGCGGCAGGTGCTGATATTATTGGGGTTCATGTTGAATCAACTCCCCATATTTTTGGTGTTATTCAACATATTAAAAAATTAGGTGTGAAAGCTGAAGTGGTTATTAACCCAGGAACATCCCTAGAGACAATTAAACAAATTTTGCCACTTGTTGATCAAGTATTAGTGATGACTGTTAACCCTGGATTTGGGGGACAATCATTTATTCCAGAAATGAAACGTAAAATTGACCAATTAGACCGTATCAAACAAGTTCAAAATTATGATTTTGATATTGAAGTTGATGGTGGTGTTAATGATCAAACGATTAAGGAATGTCTTGATAGTGGTGCAACAGTCGCAGTAGCTGGTTCATACATCTACAATAGTGATAATCCAACTGAACAAATTAATAAGTTAAGAGAAGCAACCAAATGAAACTCAATATCTTAGTCGGTGGACCTAAGGAACAGTGGCCTAAGGAATTAGTGGATGGTAACGTTCGTGGACCGTGGATTGGTGTTGACAGAGGTGCATTGCGATTAATAAAACTAGGTATTACACCTGAGCTATCGATTGGTGATTTCGATTCAATGACTGAAAGTGAATTTAATTTAGTATCTAATCATAGTAAAAAAATTAAAATAGCTAATCCTGAAAAAGATGATACAGATACTGAATTTGCTTTGAGAGAAGCCATATCTGAATTTGAGTTTGATTCAGTGACGATTTATGGCGCTACAGGTGGTCGAATTGATCATTTATTGGCTAATTTGTTTTTTATTTTTAGAGAGCCATTTAATACAATGTTTGAAAAAATTTGTTTAGTTGATAAACAAAATTCAATTCGATTCTTTAAATCTGGTAAGTATCAGTTAATAAAAGAAGATGATAAAAAATATCTTGCATTTATTCCACTGTCACCAGTTAAAAAATTGAGTTTAATAGATGAGAAGTATACATTGAATCAAATTAATTTTGTGAACCCGATTTCATTAGCAAGTAATGAATTTATGGGGGATACAGGTGAGTTTAGTTTTGAATCTGGTATTATTATTGTGATTCAAAGTCGTGATGACGAAAAATAGAGCAAAAAAAAAGACTTAGCATAAATGCTGAGTCTTTTTAAATTGAATTAAACACGGGTAACTTTACCTGACTTTAAAGCGCGAGCAGATACATAAACTCTTTTAGGTTTACCATCAACTAAGATGCGAACTTTTTGTAAATTAGGTTTCCAGCTACGGTTTGTTTGGTTCAATGCATGAGAACGTTTCTTACCGAAAGTAGTCTTACGTCCTGTAATAAAATCTTTTGCCATATTCATATCCTCCTCTGCAATTCACTTAAAAAGCAAAGCTATGCTTACTTACCTAAACAAAAATATCATATTTAGCCATATAATGCAATACTTTTCTTTCAAGTAAATTTGCTTGACAGCTTGAAATTCCCGAAGGTAGGGGAATAGAATTTTCTTAGATGCTATTTTTCTTTTATTCTACCATATCCTATGATAAAATACTCTTATTGATTGTGTGAAAATATAAGGAGGCTATTCTTATGGCTGTTAAGATCAAAACGCAATTCGGTACGATTGATATTGATAATGAAGTTATTGCGACAGTTGTCGGCGGTGCCGCAACTGAAATTTTTGGGATTGTCGGAATGGCAAGTAAAAACCAAATTCGTGACAATGTGAATGAAATTTTAAGAAGAGATAATTATTCTAGAGGTGTTGTTGTTCGCCAGGAAGATAATGGTGTTGCTATTGATGTCTACATTATTGTTGGCTATGGCACAAAAATATCTGAAGTTTGTCGTAATGTTCAAGAAAAAGTGAAGTATAATTTAGAAACAATGCTAGGTGTATCTGCTAATTCAGTTAACGTGTTAGTACAAGGCGTTCGCGTACTAGGCGATTAGTAACTAGCTATTTTAGTAGTGACCAAGGAGGAAAAAGAAGTGACTGTTACGAAAATTACGGACCAAGAATTTAGAAAAATGGTCCAAATTAGCTCACAACGATTGGCTAAAAATGCCGAATTTATTAATTCATTGAATGTATTTCCAGTGCCAGATGGTGATACAGGTACAAATATGAACCTTTCGTTCGCAAGTGG
Source organism: Dellaglioa sp. CoH-57-MRSF-20 (assembly GCF_056781955.1). The sequence continues at coordinate 214,628 of NZ_JBXAXV010000002.1, read as the reverse complement.
GGCAAAGTATGTTCAAGATTCACCTTCTGAACATGTTGGTGAACTATCTTCGATTTTAGCTAAAGGTTTACTGATGGGTGCTCGAGGCAACTCAGGCGTTATTTTATCACAAATTTTTAGAGGCTTTTATAAACGGATCCAAGCTAAAGAGGTTTTAACTGCTACTGATTTGTCAGATGCTTTGACAGGTGGCGTAGAAGTCGCGTATAAAGCCGTTATGAAACCAACTGAAGGAACTATTTTAACAGTTGCAAGAGAAGCCGCTAAGGCTGCAAATAAAGCTGCCTCTGAGAGCGATGATGTTATCGTCGTTATGGAAGCAACTTATGTAGCTGCTAAAAAAGCATTAGCAACAACACCGGATTTATTACCTGTTTTAAAAGAGGTTGGTGTTGTTGATTCAGGTGGTCAAGGATTAACATTTGTTTATGAAGGTTTCTTTGATGCCTTAACTGGTAAGGAAACAATTAGTGAAGAATACAAACCAAATGAAAAAGAAATGGATGAAATGGTTAATGCCAGTCACCATCAGAGTGTTCAAAGTAAATTAAGTACTGAAGATATTAAATTTGGTTATTGTACAGAAATCATGCTTAAATTGGGTGCTGGTCGTTTAGTTGATCGTAAATTTGATTATGATGAATTTAGAAATCATTTAAGTGAAATTGGTGATTCTCTTCTTGTTGTGGCCGATGATGAAGTTGTTAAAGTTCACGTACATACAGAAAATCCTGGTGAAGTGATGACTTATGGTCAACATTATGGTTCATTAATCAAAGTTAAGGTTGATAATATGCGTCAACAACATGAGACAATTTTGGAAAATGATGAAGAAGAGACTGAAGAAACAAGTGAAACTGCAGTACCTAGCGAAATTGCAGTTATTTCAATTTCATCTGGTTCTGGTGTTGCGACACTTTTCAAAAGTTTAGGCGTTTCTTATATTTTAAGTGGTGGTCAAACAATGAATCCAAGTACGGAAGATATTGTTAAGGCAATTGAAGCAACTAAAGCTAAAAATGTGATTATTTTACCTAATAATAAAAATATTTTCTTAGCTGCTGAACAAGCTGTTGAAGTTTCAACAGTTCCAACAGTTGTTGTACCAAGTCGTACAATCGCTCAAGGAATGACAGCAATGCTTGGTTTTAATATTGATAGTACATTAGAAGAAAACAAAGATGCTATGATTGAAAACTTGGATACAGTAACTTCTGGTCAAGTAACAATTGCAGTTAGAGATACAACAATTGAAGGTATTGAGATTAAAAAAGATAATTATATGGGTATTATTGATGGTAGCATCAAAGTAACCGATAATGATCGTAAAAAAGTTGCAATTGAAATGACTAAAGAAATGTTGGATGAAGACAGCGAAATTATCACAATTATTGTGGGTGAAGACGGTTCTGAGGACGAAGCTAAAGAAATCGAAGAAGCCATTTATGAAATTGATGAAGATTTAGAAGTCGAAATTCACGAAGGAGACCAACCGGTCTATCCATACCTAATTTCAGTTGAATAAATAGTAAAAAGTAAAGGTGGGATGAGACTATGTTCTCTCCTGCTTTTTATATTCCGTAGAAAGTGAGGTATCATAATGTCATCATTGAATGATTCAGTTAGTGTTTTAACTGGTGTTGGGCCTAAAAAATTGACTGCACTTAATCAATTAGGAATTAATACAATCATAGATTTATTAACATTTTATCCGTATCGTTATGACGATTTAAAAGCAAAAAAATTATCTGAAATTACTGATCAAGAAAAAGTAACTCTAAAAGGAATTGTCTCTTCTGAACCAGTTTTAATTCGGTTTGGTCAGAAAAGAAATCTGTTAAACGTTAGATTACTAATTGATAGTGATAATATAACCGTTAGTTTTTTTAATCAGCCTTTTTTGCAAAAACAATTTGAGATTGGTAAAGAAGTAGCTGTGTATGGTAAATGGGATGATAAAAGAAAAAGTTTATCTGGGATGAAGTTATTGACGAAGCAAAATGATGATAGGTTATCAGCGATATATCGTTCTTCCAAAGATATTCATCAATCGGCAATTCGACAGTTAATTACACAAGCATTTGAGCAATATGCGAATCAAATTGATTCAATATTACCAAATGACCTGATTAAAAAGTATCGTTTAATTGATTGTAAGACGATGTTACATGATATTCACTTTCCACAGGATGAAAAAGATTTTCATGATGCCAAACGGACGGCTATTTTTGAAGAGTTCTTTTTATTTCAATTGAAATTACAGTATATTAAAAGAAATGATACTAAAAATGATGGTATTAAAATTAACTATCAAAATAATGAATTGAAAAAATTCATTCAGACGTTACCATTTGAATTAACGGCAGCTCAAAAAAGAGTCGTTAATGAAATTTGTTCAGACATGAAACAACCAATCCATATGAATCGATTACTTCAAGGTGATGTTGGATCAGGTAAAACAATTGTTGCAGCAATTGTGATGTACGCGGCTATTACGGCGGGCTATCAAGCCGTTTTAATGGCGCCAACAGAAATATTAGCTGAACAACATGCCAATAACATGGCTACCTTATTCGCAGATTTCCCAGTTAATGTTGCACTTTTAACTGGGTCAATGAAAGTTAAAGCTAGACGTGAACTATTAGCACATCTTGAATCAGGTGAGGTTAATTTAATTATTGGAACACATGCGATTATTCAACCTGATGTGTCATTCAGTCGCGTTGGATTAGTTATTACTGATGAGCAACACCGATTTGGTGTGAATCAACGTCGCATTTTAAGAGAGAAGGGGGCTGAACCGGACGTTTTAGCAATGACGGCCACGCCAATCCCTAGGACGCTAGCAATCACTGCTTATGGCGAAATGGATGTTTCTACGATTAATGAACTACCTGCAGGACGCCAACCTATTTCGACATCTTGGTTAAAGAGTTCTCAAGTAGGTAAAGGAATCGATCTCATTAAAGAACAGTTGATTCAAGGCTCACAAGCTTATATTATTACACCACTAATTGATGAATCTGAAACACTAGATTTAAAAAATGCATTAGCTTTATACGAAAATATGAAAGAAATATTTGAGCCAAAATATAAAGTTGGATTACTGCATGGCAAAATGAAGAATGATGAAAAGGATCAGATTATGGCCGATTTTAAGGCCAATAAATATCAAATATTGGTTTCAACAACGGTTATCGAAGTCGGCGTTGATGTACCTAATGCTACTGTGATGATGATTCATAATGCTGAACGGTTTGGGTTAGCGCAATTACATCAATTACGAGGTCGGGTTGGCCGTGGTAAGAAAGCATCTTATTGTATTTTAATTGCTGATCCTAAAAATGATTTTGGAAGACAGCGCATGCAAATTATGACAGAGACAACAGACGGTTTCGTCATTTCGCAAAAAGATTTAGAGTTGCGAGGTGCTGGCGATGTATTAGGCCGTAAGCAATCTGGAATACCTGATTTTAAAATCGGTGATCCCATAGGTGATATCAATGCATTACAAGTGGCCCAACAAGAAGCGCACGAAATAGTTTTTAGAGATGACTTTGAAAGTAATCCTGAATTTAAACCACTAAACGATTATTTAAAAAACCATCAAAATACAGATTTAAAATTCGATTAAATAAGTTAGGAGAATATAATTATGAAGTTAGCAGTTGATGCAATGGGCGGCGATTTTGCACCGCAATCAATCGTCGAGGGCGTTGAACGTGCTAGAGACGAAGATAGCACCATTCAATTTACGTTGTACGGAGATGAAAAAAGAATTCGTGAATTCTTAAAAGATGATAAAAATATCACAATTGTTCACACGGATGAGGAAATTGATGGGAATGATGAACCAGTTAAGGCAATTCGTTCAAAGAAAAAAGCATCAATGGTCTTAGCAGCTCAATCTGTTAAAGATGGTGAGAATGATGCCGTATTTTCATGCGGTAATACAGGGGCACTACTTGCTGCTGGTTTGTTTATAATTGGCCGTATTAAGGGTATTCCACGACCTGGTTTATTAGCAACATTGCCAGTTATTTCTAGTGATAATACTGTAAATTTATTAGATGCTGGAGCCAATGCGGATAGTAAACCTGAACACTTGCATCAATATGCTGTCTTAGGTAACTATTACGCTAAAAATGTTCGCCATATTAGTAATCCTAAAATTGGTTTATTAAATAATGGGACAGAACCACATAAAGGCAACAAAGTGACGCAAGAAGCGTACCAATTATTACAAAACGATACCGAATTAAATTTTGTGGGTAATATTGAATCTAATGATTTGCTTTCTGGTAAAGCTGATATTGTTGTTTCTGACGGATTTACAGGTAATGCTGTTTTAAAATCCGTTGAAGGGACAGCTTTAGGAATGTTTTCATTACTCAGAAGTGCCATTATGAGTGGTGGCTTGCGTGCTAAAATTGGTGCACTTTTACTGAAACCAAGTTTAAAACAATTGAAGAATAAAATGGATTCACCTAAGTATGGCGGTGCGGTTTTACTAGGTATTAAAGCACCAGTTGTAAAATCACATGGATCAAGTAAGGCTGAAGTTGTTTATTACACAATTAACCAAATCAATGATATGGTTAATACAGATGTAGTACCTAATATTGTTAACTATTTTGAAAAGGAAACTAGTGAAAATAAAATTAACTAGACATTTCTCTGAAAAATGGTTAAAATTACGTCATGATTCAAAAGGAGGCTATTGGAATGACAGAAGAAGAAATTTTTGGAAAAATTGTTAAAATTATAGACGAACATTTTGATTTGCCAGTAGAAAAAATTACGAATGACTTAGATTTTAAAAAGGATTTAGATGCAGATTCAATTGATGTTGTTGAGTTCGTTTTAGAACTTGAAGATACATTTGGTGCAGAAATTTCTGATGAAGATGCAGAAAGTTTAACAACTGTCGGAGACGTTGTCACTTTTATTAAAGCTAACCAAAAATAATAATTCAACACGTATATTAAATCGTTCATTAAAAGCGTTAGACAATGATATTTGTCAGCGCTTTTTTTGTATGGAGTACCTTTTAGTGATTAAAACAGGTATAATTGTAAGAGCAATAATGATAATAACGGAGGATAATAATGATTAAAGGTTTAAATGAAATGTTAGCAGAAGATTTTAATATTAAATTTGTGAATACGGATTTATTAGATGAAGCATTCACACAGGCATCATATGTAAATGAACATCCCAAAGAAAATTTAAAATTTTATGAACGAATTGAATTTTTAGGAGACGCTGTTTTACAATTAACAGTTTCAGAATATTTATATCAGCGGTATACAATGCTGCCACAAGGGAAATTAACGCGTCTAAGAGCTGCAATGGTATGTGAAGAGAGTTTCAGCGCATTTGCTAAAGAATGCCGATTTGATGAATTTATTCGTTTAGGTAAAGGTGAAGAAAAATCAAATGCACGTCAAAGACCTGCGTTATTATGTGATATTTTTGAATCTTTTGTAGGAGCGCTTTATCAAGATCAAGGTAAATTAGCTGTTGAAACATTTATCAGGAAAGTTATTTTTCCAAAATTAGACTTAGGCTGGTTTGACCATGTTATGGATTATAAAACGTCGCTACAAGAGTTTTTACAAAAAGATGGTGATGTTGTCATTACCTATGATGTTGTTGATGACCTTGGTCCAGAGCATGACAGACAATATGTTATGTCTGTCAGTGCTGATGGCAAAATCATTGGACAAGGGGCAGGACATTCTAAAAAAGTTGCAGAACAACAAGCAGCAAGTAATGCATTAGGATTACTCAGAAAGTAAAAATGTTCAGGGGGTTAGTGACGGATGAAATTAGAGTCTTTAGTCATTAATGGTTTTAAATCATTTGCAGACAAAACAACAATTGAATTTAAAGACGGGATGACTGGTATTGTCGGTCCTAACGGTAGCGGTAAAAGTAATATTATTGAAGCAATTCGCTGGGTACTTGGTGAACAATCAGCCAAAAATTTACGTGGAAATAAAATGCCTGACGTTATATTTGCTGGTTCAGGGAACAGATCAGCAGTTAATCGTGCTGAAGTTAGTATTATTTTTGATAATTCTGATTTTTATATTCAAGATAATCCTGAAAAAATAACCGTTACAAGACGATTATTTAGAGATGGTGTCAGCGAGTTTTTAATTAATCAAAAGCAGTGTCGTCTTAAAGATATAACCAATCTATTCATGGATACTGGTCTTGGAAAAGAGTCATTTTCAATCATTTCTCAGGGTAGAGTTGCTGAAATTTTTAATAGTAAGCCCGAAGACAGACGTTCGATTATTGAAGAAGTTGCTGGTGTTTTAAAATATAAACAAGAAAAAAATATTGCCACTCGCCAATTAGAAGAAACAAAAGGTCATCTTAACCGGGTTTCTGATATTATTTTTGAACTTAAAGGACAAGTTGAACCTTTACGTGAGCAAAGTAGTTTGGCAAAGGATTATTTATCTCAAAAAAAGCAATTTGATGAGTTAGAACTTAGTCGGTTGGTTAAAGAAATTAAAAGGCAATCGCAACTAAAAAGGGATGTCACACATTCGTTAGATAAGTTACTTGAAATGGATAGTGATTATAAGACTAAGGTCACTGTAAAAGAACATGAAATTGCAGGTTATCGCTCAGAACTAGAGAATATTGAAAAAATGATTGATCATACACAAAACAAACTATTAGATTTAACAATTAATAAAGAACGGTTGATGGGTCAAAGTAATATATCAACTCAAAAAAAAGATTTTGAAAAGCAAAAAATAACAGAATTAAAAAAAGAACAAGAATCGGTGAATGAACAAATTATTTTGAAACAAGAGTCATTAGCTAATTTAGATAAGCGGTCATTAGCTTTACAGAAAAATATTACTGATGAGAACATGTTTATTGAAGCGATTGATAAAACGTTAGAAACAGCGGATATTTCTGGACAAGATCGTTCAAAAGAATTAAGGCGCGTTGTTAATGATACTATTCAACAACGTACACGATTACAAAGTGAGAATGAGTTTTTACAAAAAACATTAAATTTTGATTCACAGGCTAAGGTTAATGATGACTTATTAGCTACTGAACAAGAGTATTTAACACAAGCAAAAAACGATTTTAAAACTAAAAAAACTGAATTTAATTTGATTGATAATAAATTAATTAATGAAGAAAAAGAATTAGCTAAATTAAAGATTGCCTTGAAAAAAAATAACGATTCTTACGAGGCACAGCAACGTAGATGGTTTGAAGCATCAAACGTTTTAGTACAGGCGAAAAATAAAAAGGATAATCTACTTTTGACGCAAAATAGTTATAACGGCTATTATCAAGGCGTTAAAGCAATTTTAAAAGAAAAAAATAAGTTTCCTGGTTTATATGGTTCAGTGGCAGAATTAATTACGGTCCCAAAGGAAATTAATCAAGCAATAGAGACAGCATTGGGTGCGCAATTACAACAGGTAGTTGTGCAAGAAGAGTCTGTTGCAAAGAATGCAATTAAATTTTTAACGGATAATAAATTTGGTCGGGCAACATTTTTGCCTATTTCAGCTATTAAGGGACGTTCTATCGGTGATGCACAACGTTTCGTCTTAAAGTATGAAGGAGTCATCGGTATTGCGTCAGAGTTAATTAAAGTTGAACCTCAATTTATTGAAATTAGTCAGTATTTGCTAGGGACAACAATTATCGTTGAAGATATGGATACGGCAATTAAAGTTAGTCGTGATTTGAATCATCGAGTTAAAGTTGTCACACGGACTGGAGAAGTAATAAATGCAGGTGGTGCAATAACTGGTGGTAAACAGCAACATACCAGTGGATTGTTAAATCAGAAGCAAACTATTCTACAATTAGATGAAAGTATCCAAAAAATGCAACAAGAATTAGAGGCTCGTGAAGTTCGTGGCAATGAAGCTAGAGTGACTGTTGAAAAGCAAAAAGAAATGATCGAGTCGCTTGAATTGATTGTTGTTGATTTAAAAAGTCAATATCAAACAACACAATCTAAATTAACAACTAGTCGGTTAATTTTAGAACAGCAAGAACTTAAAACGACTGAAAAATATGATGAATTTGAAAAAAATCAAACTGATAAAATTAATAACCAAATAAAATTTAAAGACAATGAACAAAAAATTATTGAATTAGCACGACAAATACAAGTAGCAAATAATGATATTTCTGATATTGACTTACAATTAAAAAATAGTAATCAATTTGAACAGCAGCAACAAGTTAAGAAACAAAACCATCGTGAAAGTTTATTAGTATTCCAAGAACAATTAAAACAGCAACACGCTAATGTTATGCTGCTGAATAACGATATTCAGGAATTAGTTGATAAAGCTACATTGATAAATCAACAACATCAAGACTTACTCAGAAATACCGAAAATAGTCAGGTGAAAGAAAAAGATATCCAAAAAGAATTACAAGAATTTCAAAGGCAAGCAGAAGAAGCCGATTTAAAGTTAGCTGATTTTAAAAAGAACAGAACTAATATTAATCAAACTTTAACTGAAGAAAATAGCCATTTATCTCGTTTATCTGAGTTGCAGAGAAATATTATTGCAGATAAAATCAAAGCTGAAAATCAACAACAACAACTTAATGAGTCGCTTGATGAGTTTCTAGCTAAGCTAGCTAGTGATTTTCAACAGACTTTTGAAGAGGCTGAAAAATTAGAAAGTCAGCAACCTCTTGAACAAATTTTGGCGCAACAAAAATTATTGAGAAAAGGGCTAAAAGAAATTGGTGAGGTTAATGTGGCCTCGATTGATGAATTTGAAAGAGTTAATGAACGTTACTCATTCTTATTAGACCAACAAAATGATTTATTAGAAGCCGATGAACAATTAAAGAAAACTATGATGGATATGGATACTGAAGTTGAAAAAAGATTTAAAGCTAGTTTTATTGATATCTCTAAGAAATTTGAGGAGATATTCCCTGTTATGTTTGGTGGTGGTAAAGCTAGATTAGAATTAACTGATCCAGAAAATCTTTTAACAACTGGAATTGATATTCTAGCGCAGCCGCCTGGTAAAAAAGTTCAAAGTTTGAGTTTACTTTCTGGCGGAGAACAAGCTTTGACCGCAATTACGCTACTATTTGCTATTTTAAGAGTAAAACCAGTTCCTTTTTGTATCTTGGATGAAGCAGAAGCTGCGCTTGACGATGCAAATGTAGCTCGATTTGCTAGTTATCTAAAATCATTTCATCAAGAAACGCAATTTATTGTGATAACGCATCGAAATGGAACAATGGTTGAAGCTAATATTTTGTATGGTGTTACAATGCAAGAGTCTGGTATCTCTAAAATGGTTTCGGTATCATTAGACAAAACGGTTTGATATACTAATAAAAGATTAGGAGGCGCTACAGATGGGAATATTTAGTAGAATTAAGCAAGCTTTTACAGGTGAAGAACCAGAATCATCTGAACAAGAAAAATATGATAAAGGCCTTGAAAAATCAAGAAAAACCTTTGGACAACGCTTAAACTCACTGTTTGCTAATTTTAGAACAGTCGATGAAGATTTTTTTGAAGAGTTAGAAGAAACTTTAATTGAAGCTGATGTTGGATTTGAAACGGCTATGAAAATTAGCCGTGAGTTACAAGAAGAAGTTAAATTAAGAAATGTAAGCAATCCAGATGCTGTTTCTGCAGCAATTATTGAAAAATTGGTAGATTTGTATGAATCAGAGGGTAAAGACGAAGATAATTCTATTGCGCAAGCTGAATCAGGTCCAACTGTTATTTTATTTGTTGGTGTTAATGGCGTTGGTAAAACAACAACTATTGGGAAACTAGCACACCGTTATCATGAAGAAGGCAAAAAAGTACTCTTAGCTGCTGGAGATACATTTAGAGCGGGTGCAATAGAACAACTTGCTGAATGGAGCCGTCGTGTTGATGTCGATATCGTTCGTGGACCAGAAAAAAGTGATCCAGCCTCTGTTATTTTTGACGCGGTAAAACGTGCCAAAGAAGAAGATTACGATATTTTACTAGTTGATACAGCTGGTCGTTTGCAGAATAAAGTTAACTTGATGAATGAATTAGATAAAATTAAACGAATCATTTCTCGAGAAATTCCAGATGCACCTCATGAAGTTTTACTTGTTTTGGATGCAACAATGGGTCAAAATGCTTTAATCCAAGCTAAACAATTTAAAGAAACAACTGATGTGAGTGGTATTGTATTAACTAAGCTAGATGGAACTGCTCGTGGTGGTATCGTGTTAGCCATTCGTAATGAAATGCATTTACCAGTAAAACTTGCTGGATTAGGTGAGCAAATGGATGACTTACGTGATTTTAATGCAGAAGATTTCATTTATGGTTTGTTTAAAGGACTTATTCAAGAACAACCTGAATCAACAGAAGAATAATCTTAGAAGTCAGATTAAACTAATCGGACTTCTTTTTGCTATTGACGTTTAGGGCTAAAATCGGTACCCTTCTAAGTAGGACTGAATGAAACAAAAACGAAGGAGTTTTTTTAGTGGCGATTGATAAAACAAATCGAGTAAATGCATTGTTTGAATTTTATGAGTCATTATTAACTAAAAAACAGGCTGAATATATGGCCATGTACTATGGTGATGATTTTTCACTTGGTGAGATTGCGGACAATTTTGATGTTAGTCGGCAAGCCGTTTATGATAATATCAAACGAACAGAAAAAATTTTAGAAGATTATGAAGATAAGTTGAATTTGTATCATAATTTTATTCAACGTAATGAAAAATTAGACCAAATTAAGCAATACACAGATAGTACTTATAAAGAGGATCAAAAATTAACCGATCTAATTAATCAATTAGAAGAATTAGACGAAGAGTAAGGGTAGGTAGTTAAAAATGGCATTTGAAGGATTAACAGAAAGATTACAAAATGCGATGACGAAACTCCGTCGCAAAGGTAAAATATCTGAAACTGATTTAAAAGAGGTTATGCGTGAAATTCGCTTAGCCTTACTTGAAGCCGATGTTAACTTTACAGTGGTTAAAGAGTTCGTTAAGGTTGTTCGTGAACGTGCAATTGGTGCGGAAGTACTTGAGAGTTTAACGTCATCACAACAAATCGTCAAAATTGTAAATGAAGAATTAACTAAAGTCATGGGTGAAACAGCTGTTCCATTGAACAAGTCATCTAAAATACCAACAATTATTATGATGGTTGGTTTACAAGGGGCTGGTAAAACAACCACAGCTGGTAAACTTGCTTTAACATTAAAAAAAGAAGAAAATGCGAGACCTTTAATGATAGCAGCCGATATTTATCGTCCAGCTGCTATCGACCAATTACAAGTTTTAGGTCGAGATTTGGAAATACCTGTTTTTGAATTGGGTACAAAAGTAAACCCTGTTGAAATTGTTCGACAAGGTTTAGCACAAGCTGCAGAAAATAAAAATGATTACATTATTATTGATACAGCTGGTCGTTTACAAATTGATGAAACGCTAATGGACGAATTAGCTCAAATTAAGGCCTTAGCGAACCCAAATGAAATTCTTTTGACTGTTGATTCAATGACTGGACAAAGTGCGGTAGATGTTGCTAAAGGCTTTAATGAACAATTAGATGTTACTGGTGTCGTCTTAACTAAATTAGATGGTGACACTCGTGGTGGTGCTGCGTTATCAATTCGTTCAGTGACGGGTAAACCAATTAAATTTATCGGACAAGGTGAAAAATTAACTGATTTGGACGTATTCTATCCAGATCGTATGGCATCAAGAATTTTAGGCATGGGTGATATGCTCACGCTGATTGAAAAAGCACAACAAGATTTTGATGAAAATGAATCAGCTAAAATGGCTGAAAAATTTCAAGAAAATACATTTGATTTTAATGATTTTTTAAGTCAAATGGATCAATTACAAAAAATGGGTCCTATGGAAGATATTATGAAGATGATTCCAGGGATGGCTAATAATCCAGCTATGAAGAATGTTAAAATGGATCCCAAGGATATTGACCATATGCGTGCGACAGTATACTCAATGACACCTAAAGAACGCGAAAATCCAGACATCTTGAACCCCAGTCGTCGACGACGTATTGCTGCTGGTGCAGGTCGTCCAATTGTTGAAGTTAACCGAATGATTAAGCAATTTGGCGAAATGAAGAAAATGATGAAGAAAATGAATAGCGGTAATTTTGAAGGTATGGAAGGGATGCTTGGCAAGGGCGTAACAGGTCGCTTAGCTAAGATGTCTATGAATTCTATGGTTCGTAAGAACAAGAAAAACAAGAAAAAACGTATGAAGAAAAATAAAAACTCTAGAAAATAATCATTAAATAACCAATACTGGTATGGCTTAAGGGACATTTTGATAATTTATTTTAACTGTCAAGAAAAAAACCTTTACAAGCTGATAAATAACTGGTATATTAATTATTGTTGAAGTAGATATCAGGAGGTGTATATTAATGTCAGTAAAAATTCGTTTAAAACGTATGGGTTCTAAAAAGAGACCGTTCTACCGTGTCGTTGTAGCTGATTCACGTTCACCACGTGATGGCCGTTTCATCGAAAACGTTGGTACTTACAACCCATTAACAGAACCACAAACAGTAACACTTGAAGAAGAAAGTATTTTAAACTGGTTGAACAATGGTGCACAACCATCAGATACTGTACGTAACATTCTTTCAAATGCAGGCATCATGAAGAAATTCCATGAAGCTAAATTCTCTAAAAAATAAGGACGATTAAATGACTGAAGCAGAAGTGACAAGTTTAATTTTAACAATTGTCAAACCGCTTGTTGAAAATCCTGATGATGTCCAAATAGGACAGAAACAAGATGATCATTATGTCTATTTTGAATTATCTGTGAATTCAGATGATATTGGCCGTATTATTGGGAAGCACGGACAAGTTGCGCAAGCTATTAGAACAATAATCTATGGTGTGCGTTTAACAAGTTCGAAACGAGTGCGTCTAAACATATTAGATTAAAATAGTAACTCTTGAATGAAGCAGCAATGTTTTGTTTGGGAGTTTTTATTTTACAATAAAAAGGAGTAAATATGGATTATTATCAAGTAGGAACAATCGTCAATACTCATGGAATCAAAGGAGAAGTTAGAGTTATGGCTACAACTGACTTCGTTTCTGAGCGTTTTAAAAAGGGAACCGTCTTGTATCTGTTTGATAAGAGCGGAAAACAAGTTATTTCGTTAACGGTTATGACCTATAGACATCATAAAAATTTTGAACTCGTGACGTTTGAAGGATTACAAGATATTAACCTGGTTGAGAAGTATAAAGGATTAGATCTTAAAGTCGCTGATAAAGGTCTTCGGGAATTAGAAGAAGGTAATTACTATTACCATCAAATTATCGGCTTAGATGTCCAAAATGAAAATGAAGAAAAAATTGGCTCTATTTATGAAATTTTAAGCCCAGGAGCTAATGACGTTTGGGTTGTTAAGCGTCAGGGACAGGGTGATTTATTGTTACCAGTTATTAAAGATGTTATAAAAACTGTCGATATTGATAACAATATTGTAACGGTTGAACTTTTAGAAGGATTGGACGACTAAATATGAAAATTGATGTTTTGAGTTTATTTCCAGAAATGTTTGATGGTCCCATGAAACAATCAATTGTTGGTAAGGCAATTGATAAGGACGTTCTTGATTTAAAAATTACTAATTTTAGAGATTTTACAACTGATAAACAAAATCATGTGGACGATTACCCATATGGTGGTGGTGCAGGTATGTTATTACAAGCACAGCCAGTTTTTGACACTTTAGAAGCTGTTCAAAAGGAATCTGACACAAAAGGTAAAGTTATCCTTTTAGATCCAGCAGGACGTAAATTTGACCAAAATGTGGCTGAAGAATTTGCGAAAGAAGAACATCTAACATTTATTTGTGGTCACTATGAAGGCTATGATGAACGTATCCGCGAACTTGTAACTGATGAGGTTTCACTTGGTGATTACATTTTAACGGGTGGGGAACTAGGAGCCATGGTCATGATTGATGCGACTGTTCGATTGTTACCTGAAGTTTTAGGCAATAAAGAATCTGCTCCCGGAGATTCATTTTCAAACGGCTTGTTAGAATATCCGCAATATACACGGCCAGCTGATTTTAGAGGGATGAAAGTTCCTGAAGTTCTAACAAATGGGAATCATAAATTAATCGATGAATGGCGTCAAAAAGAATCATTGAGACGAACATTTGAGAGAAGACCAGATTTGTTGAAAGATATTCAATTATCTAAACAACAAGTTGAATGGTTAGCTGACATAAAATCTGGAAAGTAAAGGAAATAACCTTTACGCCTATAAAGTAATATGATACAATTTTAAAAGTGGTTAAAAGCCACATAAAATTACGATATTCCGCTGGCATAGTGAATGTGAATGAATTTCTGTTGAAAAGGAGATCCAAATTATGAGTCCAATGATCGCAAAACTTACAGAAGCACAATTACGTACAGATATTCCTGAGTTCCGCCCAGGTGATACTGTTCGAGTTCACGCCCGTGTTGTTGAAGGCACACGTGAACGTATCCAACTTTTCGAAGGTGTCGTTTTAAAACGCCGTGGTAAAGGTATTAGTTCAAGTTACACTGTTCGTAAAATTAGTAACGGTGTCGGTGTTGAACGTACTTTCCCATTGCATTCACCTCGTGTTGCTAAAATTGAAGTTATCCGTCATGGTCGTGTTCGTCGTGCTAAATTGTACTACTTACGTGCCCTTAATGGTAAAGCTGCTCGTATTAAAGAAGCTCGCCGTTAGATTGACGTTGAAAAGCCTTGGTAATCAAGGCTTTTTTATTTGTCTAAAAATTTGGTAGACCTATATAATTGAACCTTGCTTCAAAAAGTCGCATTAAAGTCGCTAAAAGGGGCAGAAAAGGGGCAGAAATTATAAGTTTTCGATTTCTAATTAAAGTTTATAATTAATATTTTCAATAACATATAGATATATTTTTATCAATTTTTTAATTCTTTTTGTGCATTACGGAAAAAAGTATTAATTTAAGAGGCTGGCTTTTTTAAGTTTTTAAAGTATTAACTTAGATTAATATTATAGTTAAATTATTTGAAGTAACATTAAAATTATGATAGCGTTAGATTGTTGTTAATGAAAAAGTATTAAAGTAATAGCTATTTTAATGAAGTTTTGTTCAGTATTATTAGTACCTAATCATATTTATGCTCAGGATACATTTATGAGCCGTGATATAACTAAAGCATATAATATAGGAGTCAAAGAGGGTAAAATTAAGCAATAGGATATGAACTATCAAGAGTTTTATGATTTGTGTAGTTCATCTATTTGGCCTGTATATGAAAATCAAGTTAAGCCGGGTGCTAAAACTACTCTTACTGAAATGATTGCATAAGATGACAAAGCAAAGCATGCGAGCAAGAAAGATTTTTTTCAGCAATATACAAAAAGGGTGCTCATGTTGAGGCATATAGAAAAAAGAAACATTATGGATTGCTTGGCAATTTTAGTAGTCCGTTCAAGCCAAATGATATTCATAAAATAACATCATAATAATCTGAGAGAGGGGTTTTAAAATGAAAGTAATTAAAGAAGCAAGCGGATGGATACTTCGGGGACTACTTCTTTTTAGTGGATTATGTTATGGTGGTCTCATTTATCCAAGTATAGTAATACATGGAAAATTAGCGCCATTTTCATATTATTTTGGAGGCACATTATGGGACGATTTGGCAGTGGTCATGGGATTATTAACATTTTTATTGTTAATAATCCTAGCTATAATGCCTAATAGATATTTAAAACGTTTTTGGAAATATTTTTTTATTATTACAGTGAGTATATTAGTACTTTCACTCCCAGGTGGTGCATTTTTGTTATTAACTATAATTCCTTTGTGGGAACTGATTATTATATTGGTAATAGAATGGGGAATTACATTAGGGCTTTTGTTTATAATCAAAAGCGTAGATTAAATTGGGTCTGCGTCAAATAGTGATGGTGAGACAATAAACGTCTAATCTAATTAAGGGAAATCCAAAAGGATTTCCTTTTTTTAGTTATGAATTAATAAAATTCTTTCAAAAAGATGATGTCAGTTTCCGAAACCGTAACTGCTACGTTTAAGTGTTTTAATTTTTCGATTAAGTCCTTCTATAGGACCGTTTTAATAAGTTGAAGATAAAAATATTTTCAATATAATGTGGATTCTTTATGAAAGTGGTTATTACAGTATCCATTTCACTGTTATTTGGTTGATAGTTTTCTAATAACTGAGTTTTTAAAGATTTATATTCTCTATTTTTATGATCAATTATCTGATTTAAAGTATCTATACGAACACAATCTAAGGCTTTACCAGCCAGTTAAACTAAATGAAAACGATCAATAATTATTTAAGCATTTGGGAATAGTTGATGAATGATACTTTGATATTGAGCATTCAGGTCTACAACAACAGAGGTTACAAATTGTCTTTCTTTTAGAATATATGCATTAAAAAAATGTTCCTTAATAACACTGTTAAAACGATTAGGCAGTATCGCTACAAAATTATGTGTTTCAGCATCAATCGCACTTTGACATGAAGCCCAAATAAAGCGTTGGTTCCGTAATCGCAAATGAAATTCATAGCCATTTACGCTAGAAATTCTAGCATTAACTAAACGTGTTCCATTTTTGATCATAGTTAAATAGCCACAATCTGGGTCTCTTGGAGGTATGTATGTTAATGGTGCATCTATGATATTAACTTTTCTTTTACGTGATACTATTCTAACAAAATCATCGGAAACGTTAATTTTCTTAATATTTTCGTCTTCTGTTCCTAATAGTAATAGTGCGGAATTAATTGTGATCATCAGCATCCCTCGCTTTTGATTATGTTTTGCAACTTAATCATAGCAGGGGCCGGTGGCCTCTTTTTTTGTTTTCAGAATAAAAAACTGGTGTTGATGAATTTTATTTTACCAACACCAGAAAGTGTACACCCTCAAAGTTTATAATTAACATTTTGTTGTTGGGTTACTATTGGTTTATAATAAAAAATAGATAAGGGGGTTATTCAATGAATAAACTATGGGTGACGTTTTCGCAAAAATTGTTAAGAGTTGATTTACGTTTTAAAAAAACTTTTGTTTATCAAGCAATTGAAAAAACATTTGCAATTATCTTACCGTTTATTATTATTGGAAGTTTTAGTATGGCGCTTAGTTCTAGCGTTTTATCAGAACAAGGGTTCTTTAATCAAGTATATAATATTTCATCATGGTTACCTTATGAAAAAATCATAACAAATATATTCGAAATTATTAATACAGTTACAATGAGTTTTATCGCAGTAATGACAGCTTTTTTGAGCGCAAAATACATGACTCGGTCCTTTAAAAAAGATGAACAAATTGCAGGATTCACTGGGGCAGTCGGGATGCTTATTTTGAATTATAATTTATCAAGTTTAAACCCTGATAGTGATCAGGGGACATTCTTGATTCAAGAGTTAGGTGTTAAAGGGATTTTTATCTCACTGATTTTGGGGGTCTTTGTAGGATATATCTTTAAATGGTTTTCACCTAAAAATAAGCAAGAAAAAGTAGATCAATATACATTTATTTCTCGTGGTTTAGAGAGTCTGTTGCCGATAGTGATAATATTGGGGATTTTAATTGGACTAGTCATGTTAGTTTCATTGGTTAATCAAATCGGTGTGAATGGTCTCTTATATTCTATGTTTAGATTAACAGAAGTTAAATCAAGGCATTTAATTATAACTATTTTATTTTTATCCTTTTTCAATACTGTTTTATCTGGTATAGGAATTTCTGGTTCTTTAGGAATTGCACAAGGCGGCTTAGATGATACTTCGGTTGTCAGTAACTTAAGTTATGCGTTAAAGCATGGCACGTCTTTTGGTGTACCTTTTCCTATCTCTATACATACAATTTATGACAGTTTTGGTAGCTTTGGTGGAACAGGAATGACCTTATCTTTAATTATAGCAATATTGATAATGTCTAAAAATAAAAATAGTCGTAAAATAGCAAAAATATCAATTATTCCAAGCTTTGTGAATATTAATTTTCCATTGATGTTTGGGTTACCAATTATTTTAAATCCTATTTTAATGGTTCCGTTTATCTTATCACCCATCGTTTCAATGTTGATTGGGTACTTCTGTATTTACTTTAAGTGGATACCTCCAGCAGTTTACAGCTTACCTGAAACGACTCCAGCACCATTAATGGCATTTTTAGGAACTGATGGGTATTGGAGTACATTAGTTGTATCAGGAATTGTGCTTATTATTACAGTTTTAATTTATATGCCGTTTGTAAAATTAAATAATAAGGCAATGAATATTGATGGAGGTAAGCTAAATGAAAAATAAACGGAAAATAGTTAAATACGTGTTTATTTGGATAGCTATCTTAGCTTGTTTTTTAGCTGTTATCGTACCGGCAAATACATGGAACACTAAAAAGGTCAAAACAAGCCGAATTATTCATAATTCAAAGTTAAATCCAGTTATTTTAATACCAGGAAGCAGTGCAAATCAAGATCGATTTGATGAATTGATTGATGTTTTAAATACTTCAACAAATCGAACGCATAGTTTGTTAAAGATAACGGTTCAGAAAACTGGAAAACTTAAAATTACTGGTAAAATAGCTAAACGAGATATGCAACCTTTCATAGTTGTTGGTTTTGAAGATAATTCGAATGGCTATAATAGTATAAAAAAACAAGCTAAATGGTTTGATATAGCGTTTACGTATCTTGCTGATAAATATAAATTTAATCAATTTAATGGTATCGGGCACTCTAACGGAGGTCTTATTTATACGACATTTTTAGAAGAATATTTTGATGATAAAGCGGCCTCAATTAATACGTTAATGACGATAGGTTCACCATATAATGGTGAAGAAACTAATCAGAGTACAAGAACACAGATGTTAGCGGATTTTGTAAAGAATCGAAAAAAAATTCCAACTAACTTAGTGTTGTACTCGATTGCTGGAACAGATAATTACAATAATGATGGAATTGTTCCATATCAAAGTGTTAATGCCGGAAAATATATTTATCAAAATCAAGCGAAATCCTATACAGAAATAACTGTCACAGGAAATGAATCGGAACATTCTGATTTACCACAAAATAAGCAAATTGTTGCTTTAATTGAACAGTATATTATTGCTTCCCAAAATTCTAAAAATAGTGGACCAGATGATAAGAAAATTTAGAGTAGTGCTTGATTATTATTGTGATGAACTATGTATAGTTGCACATTGTAAAAATAGTCTTAATGATCTTAAATATGTACAGTATATCAATTAAACAGACAATGTCGATGGCGAGTGTTGTATTTAATTATTGAAAGTAGTATAAAATATAGGCCTTTGTTAACTATTGCTGATCAATGATATTAAAAAAGTTCTAATCGCTAAGTGATTAGAACTTTTTTGTATGAATTTTAAGAGTATAAAGTGGTTTAGTTCAAAATTTATAAACATTTTGAAAGCTAATGCGCTATATAAAATGTATCTATGACAACAAATAAGTTGGGAAAAAATATTTAACTAGTTTGGGCGGGGTTTCATAATGATATGTCTAAAAAAACTGGCCAATTCCATAATGAATTAACATGGTTATTAAACCAATGATAATATTTCGTATAATGGCAACTTTAATTTTACCATCACCTAATTTGGAGCTAATAAAGGCAGTTAAAGCTACAGCTACTGAAACCGCAATAATTGTACCTATCATTTTCCAATTGTTTGGTAATATAATAATGGCAAGTAGTGGGAAAATACCACCTAAAGCTGCAGAGATTAGTGAGGAAAAAGCGGCATCCCAAGGGTTCATATAGTGTCCTAATTCGAGACCGTATTTAACATTAATAATCGTTTCTAGTGGCTTTTTTTGCATTAATTCTGTAGCAATTTCAAAAGAGGTTTCTTCAGAAACGCCCTTAGCCGTATAAAAATTTTGAACATCATGAATTTGATCAGTACGACTCGTAATCATACGCTGTTTTTCGACGGCAACAGCTGCTTTTTCGGTGTCACTTTGTGAACTGACAGAGGCATATTCGCCAGCTGCCATAGAAAATGCGCAAGCTATTAGATCAGTTAACCCAGCGATGAAAATAATGAAATTATCTGTTGTAGCTGCTGCAACACTGAACAGGACACCTACAACAGTTAAAATACCATCATTAGATCCTAGTATACCTGCACGAAGTGAATTAAGTTTTTCATCCATTGTTTTGTATTTTTTTTGTTTAATTTTGGTTTCAGATGTCATGAAATTAAGTGTCCTTTCCTAATGAGCAAATAAAGTACCAATAAAGTAAGTGACTAGCATTGTTAAAATACCAGAAATAATATTACGAATAACTGATTTTGTCCGATTTGAGTTACCCAAAGTTGCAGCACTAAATCCTGTGATAGCTAGTGCAATAATGACAGAAATAGATGTGGCAATGACCTTAAATTCAGCAGGGAATAAAGTAATTGCAAGTAGGGGCAGCAATGATCCAATCGGAAAAGAAATCATTGATGCAATCGCAGCCGCATAAGGATCCGTATAGACGTTAGGATCAAAGCCATATTTTTCACGTACAATAGTATCTAATGGGTTAGCCGACATCATTTCATCTGTAGCTTTTAATGCTAAGGATGAAGAAATACCTGTTTTAAAATATTTTTGATAAACATAATTATATTCCTTATCATAATTATGTTTTAGATTGTACTTGGAATTGGCAGTAGCAACTTCTTGCGAATCTTTTTGGGTACTTACAGAAACATATTCTCCCATAGCCATTGAGACAGTACCGGCAAGCATACCAGCAATACCTGAAATGAAAATAGAAAAATTATTGTTCGTAGCGCCAGCGACACCAATGACAATCCCAGCAACGGAAAGAATACCATCATTAGCTCCCATAACACTAGCTCTTAAAACATTTATTTTCTGAGATAAAGATAATTTTTTAGACATAACTCTCTCTCCTTTGTTATAATGATTCTAAATATATAATCATTATAAATCAATTCAATAGATAAAGTCCACATATTTTATGAAATATGAGATAATGAACAGAGTGAATTAAGAAAATGGGGGTCGTTAAATTGATCGATAAAAATCTTGACCAGGCTTTAGAAATTTTAAAAGAACGTGGCGTACGTATAACACCACAGCGTAAAATAATTCTTGAATATTTAGTAACGCAACATAACTACCCATCTGTTGAACAAATTTTTAACGGAATTAAAGATGGAAGCGTAGGGTTAGGCATAGCTACCGTTTATAATACGTTACAAATATTAGTTGCTCAAAAATTAGTGATAGAATTGTCTAATGGCGATGATGGTAAAATGCGCTACGATTATTTTGGTATTCCACATTATCATGCTATCTGTCTTAACTGTGGCAAAATAACAGATATATTTACAGAATTAACTTTTCATGAGGCAGAGCAAGAGGCGGAAAATAAAAGTGGTTATATAATTGAAAGTACACATGTCGAGACGTTTGGATATTGTCCAGAATGTCAAATAAAACTGGGTTTAACAGAAAATAAATAATATATATCAGTAGATAAAATAAGCTTTAAAAATATGGTTGGTAGTACCAATTTGTAGATAGTACCCATTTTACATAAAGGTTACAGCTGTACAAAATCAGATGTCACACCTTTAGTATAAATAATTAAAGAGTTATATTATTAAGTTTTTGCGTTATACAAACTAATATTTCCACAAAAAAAGCAGAACTTATAGTTCTGCTTTTTTTGTGGAAATATTTAAGTAAATGACCAAGGCACAAATTTCACACAGTAAGATTAAAATTGTCATTGGAACATAAGAATGATCCCCCATAATCCCAACGAATGGAGAAAGAATACTTCCAACTAGATTCATACCAACACCAAGTATGGCAGAAGCACTTCCTGCGTGTTGCCCTTGTTTCTGCATAGCTAATGAGAAGGCCGTTGTATTTACGATACCAACCATTGAAACAATTAAAAATAAACTGATGAGCACTAGTAATAACGAGTTACTAATAAATAATGAGGTCGTTAATAGTAGACTACCAAGTAAGGCAAGGTAAACACCTAATTTTAGACCAGTCTGTTCAGAAAAAGTATCTGAAATTCGTGAACTTAATTGAGACATTATAACGATACCTAAACCATTAATTGCATAGACTAAACTGAACATATTAGAGGATAGACCAAAAAGATTTTGTAAAACAAATGATGATCCAGAAATATAACAGAACATTGCACCTGAGATAAAGCCTTGAATTAGAGCATAACTCAAGAAAAATTTATCAAAAATTAAACTTTTAAGAATTTTTTTCGTTGAATCACCAGTATTTGATTGCGACTTCTCTGGCACAATCTGGTTAGTTTCTGGTAACGTCACTAATACAAGAAGAAATAAAAGAAAACCAATTACAGTTAAGATAACAAAGATACCGCGCCAAGATGTGAATTTTAGAATAAAACTGCCAAGTATGGGCGAAATAATCGGGAAAATTCCATTAACAGCCATTAAGAGCGAGAAAAAACTGGTTAATTTTTTTCCGGTGTATAGGTCTCTAGCAATTGCTCGAGAGATTACAAGACCAGCAGATCCCGCTAAACCTTGCAATAACCGGATAATAACCAAAATTGTTATATTCTGACTTGTTGCTGCGATGATAGAGGTAACAGCGAACAAGATGAGTCCCAAAAGTAATGGCTTTCTACGGCCAATTTTATCACTGTAGGGTCCAACTATTAATTGGCCAAGCGCCAATCCAAGTAAACAAGTCGTAATCGTCAACTGGGTAAGCGATGCAGTTGTATGTAAGTGTTGTTGAATAACTGGTAATGCTGGTAAATACATGTCCAATGATAATGGACCAAAAGCACTTAATGTTCCTAATAAGAAGGTTAAAAATAATTCATGTTTTTTAGGATTTTTAAAATAAGAAAAAACCAACAAATTCACGTCCTTTTAAATGATTAATAAATATACCATAGAATAAATATTAATAAGTTACAATAGTATTGTTAAAATTTTGGTCTATCAATATAAGTTGCTTAGGTTTATGCGTTAATCGATTTAACAATTCAGGTACTTCTAATGAAGATAAATGTGAATTGATTGGGAGACTATCTTTATTATTTTCCAATAAATCGGTCAGTGAATAGCTATTTTGGGTAGACAAATTAAAATCGCCTAACTTATTTTCTATATTTACCAAGATATATTTCTCAGGATGCCTTTTAATTCCTACAGAAGTAGCATCATTTAATGAAATCACTTCTGAATCAGGATAAAAATACGTCAATAATTGGGAGGTTGGCTTATCTAGTACGATTATTTTTTCTAACTTGTTAGCTACTGTCGCTAACTTATGAATTAAATAAAGATTTTCGTTGGCAACGTTAATAGCAGTTAATTCTTCGACTTTTAAAAGTTTAATGAGATGATCTAGAATCGTAATTTCAGTGTAGTAATTAGTATCTGTTGTGTCGACAGTATTTAAAATTAGAACATCTAAAGGTAGTCGGTTTAAGTCGTGAATCCATTTCTTCGTTCTCTTTTTATGAGGTCCAGCTAAGCGAGTATCACCAGCTAAGAAGGAGTACTTCTGCTTTTCATCTTCTACTAAAAAAGCTAATGAACCCGTGTGTACTGAATCTGATAAAAAACCAATCACTGTAAAATCTCCAATAGTTAGTGCGGTGTTAATCGGAATAATTTTGTAATTTAAGTGTGTTTCACTAATTTTACCTAGTAAGACAAATTGTTGTTTTAATTCAAATGCCTCTTTGGATAAATAGATAGGTAATTTTTGCATCATAGAAGATTCAAGAATTTTTTCATGGATATCTATTGAGAAGTATGAAAGAAAAAGAGCGTCTGCTTGTTCATTTAGTTGTGAATTAACGTTAAATTGAAAGATTGAATGTGAACTTTTAAATTGTGAACTACTATCAAATAAGTTGTTTACTATACTAATTTTGGTCATTATATTCCTCTCTTTCTAATTAGAACTATCATACCATGATGAACCTGAGTCGTCATGCTTGTCTAAAATAATCAGTGGTGTACAATGTAATTATTAAATAAGAAAGCTGGTAATTTCATGTATTTAAAAATAAGTGAAGACGCAAAAAGCAAGATTATGAAACTTATGGGTAATGATTCAGAAATCTTGCTTGATTTTGACGATGGTGTTGGTGCTTTATCAAATGAAGGAACATGTACGTTAGATTCAAGCTTTAGAATGTTAGTAATTGATGACCAGAACGATAGCAAGGCATATGATGGAACAATTGATTCAGATTTAGGTCCCATTAGAGTAAAAGGGTACAGCAAAACTTATATGGATGAGAACATGCAACTTGTCGTTAATGAACGATTCAACAGTTTAGCATTACATGGAGATAATTCAGGACTATTAACAGGTAATGTTAGCTTAGAAAGTCTTGTTAAAAACTAATAAAAAATCGTAAACAATAAAAATTGTTTACGATTTTTTTTAGTTTATTTTTTAATTTTTCTCTCATAACGTGTGTAGTAAAGGAAAGCAACTAGTCCAGAAAGGACAGGACCAGATATCATCCAGAGAGCATTACTTAATGTATCGCTGATAACAGTGAAAATAATTCCAAAGGCTAAAACTAACCAGACGACAATAGTAATAATATTTGTAAGTGTTCTATTCTTATAAACTTCAAAAGGTCGATTTAAGTCTTGACGTTTTTTAAAGAATGGAAATGCACCAATTAAAAATAGATAAGGTACAGAAGTTGAGATAT
Source organism: Dellaglioa sp. CoH-57-MRSF-20 (assembly GCF_056781955.1). Next base: position 189,801 of record NZ_JBXAXV010000002.1, on the reverse strand, counting down.
TTCCCATTAACGTTAATTTTGAATAGAATAATGTTGAATTTGAACCTCCAAATGAAACAGCCATGATAATGACAATAACGACGGCAGCTTGAATCCACATTGCAAATTCAGGCATACTATGCTTATTTAATTTCGTCATTTTTGCTGGCCAGATATCCTTAGGTGTTCCAAGAATAAATGATTTGAGTGGTGAGTAAATCAAGACGAAGAATGCACCTGTATAAGCCATGAACATACTTAAACCAGTAATTCTAGCAAGTGTATGACCAAAAATTGTCGAAGCACTTGCGCTCATACCAAAGCTTTGACCTGCAAAATTACCTAAGTTTTCCATCAATATGTAAGAGATGTTACCTAAGTTGGCATTTTGACCACCAAGTTTACTCCAGTTTGTACTAACACCCCAGAAGAAGATTGAGATTGAGTAAGCAAAAAGAATTAATAAAGTGGAAATGATTAAACCCTTTGGAAAATTTTTCTTAGGATTTCTAATACTATCTGTAACACCACTAACTGATTCCATACCACCGTATGCAAAGATGGCAAAAACAATAAATGAAATTAGGGCGATAGGTGATTGATAGCTAGGATTTCTAGAAGTTATAATACTTGTCATACCATGCCATGGTTCTTGGAGTGCACCATGATTAACAATTAAAATAACAATACTTAATAGTAAAAAGATAGCATTTAAACCTAAAATAGCAATACCACCAACTGAAGAAATCTTGGCAATACTACTGATACCTCGACTAGCGACAAAGGTAACTAGCACAATCCAAAGAATTGCAAGAATACCGATAGTTTGTGTTGAAGATAGGCCAAAGATAGCCCAAGATTGTGTTTGATCACTTCCAGAAAAAATTGTTGAAAGTGGAATCCAAACTTTAGATGCAATTGATACCATCCAGACAATCCATGCAAAAAGCCAAATAAATGTTCCTGTGAAAGCAAGTTTGGGGCCAATTGATTCAGCTAACCAAGAATAAATGCCACCTTTTGATTCATTTAAAGCTGAACCATATTCTGCAAACATCAAAGCAGTTGGTAAGAAAAAGAAGAATGCTGCTAAAACGTACCAGATAATACTAGCGTAACCCATTTGAATAAAGGCGACGGGAGTATTTGCAAATCCAAAAATAGTTGTAAAAATCATTAAAATGAAACTTGTTAGGGAAATTTTCTTTTGTTTGTCCATAAGACTTTTGTAATTCCTTTCGGTTTCTTATATTTATAAGTTTTGGTCAGTTTTAAAATTTAATGGTGATAGGTCAGTTGATAATGTAATTAGCTGACTAATTAAGGCCTTAACCTTGATTTCAGCAGCTTCAGTAATTTTTAGATTTTCTTCAGTTAAAAAATCTGTTAGGTCTGTACCACTTTTAGAAATTGCCTCTGTTTGAATCCGTTTTACGGAGGCATTGAATTGGATAATTAAATCTTTTTGGAGATCTTTCAGTAATGAGCTAAATTCTAAGTAATGTGAATCAACCAAAATACCTAATTGTTTATATAACCAGTAAGCAGATTTGTCATCATATACATCGGTACCAATTTTATAATTCTCCGGTGTATCCGTAATACCAGCAAAGAAAGGTACATAAGCACTTTGAGCCGTAACACCCATTGATAGCCAATGGATACCACCAATTTCAAAAGGTAAATCAGGTCTAATTTGTAAAATATGAGACTCTTGTGTTTTTGCTAAACTAATGGGTCTGAATTTATGTTTATCACTGATTGAACCAGTTCCAATCGGATCATATTGAGTTCCTTGGAAATGTGAGCCAAGAATTTGTTCTAAATCTTCACGTTGAATTAAATGATCAGCCTGACGAATGAACGGTAAATTCATACTCATAGGATCTTGTGAAGCAACTGATGGTGTTAAAAGTAATTGGCCATACCAAACTCTTGGTGTGCTGTAAATGGCATCAGATTGATCATGAGTTCCAAAGATATCTCTAAAATTAAATGAATCTTTTTGGTTATTTAAATGATTATCAGAAACAAATTTCTGAATACCAGAACTAAACATAAAATTAGCGGAATCAGTAAAGTTAATTTCTTGAATAGCTAGTTGGTTGGCAACAACTGCATAAGAATCATCCGGAATACGTTGCGCAACCCAATGGTGACCGGTTGCAATTTCCATATACCAAACATCTTTTTGATCAGAGAACAAGACACCATTTGTTTCACTTGAACCGTATTTTTCTACTAATGATCCAAGGTAACTAACACCTTCTTTTGCGGAGTGAATATAGGGAAGAGTAATTGTTACAATTGCTTCCTCACCAATTCCGTTTTCAGTTAGTAAGGGATCGTAACTGAGAACCCGGCTATTAGCGTATGCACTTTCAGTAGCGCTCATAGCCACACCATATTCATTAAAGCCATCTTCTTCAAAAACACCAAATTTTGGTGTCCATTCAGGAGTAGCTGAATATTTACCACGAATTTTTGGTAATGGCATTTTAAAGTGATTATCTGGTGATTCAAATAAAGGTGATTGTTCAAATTCTGTATGAGCATGAATAACAAAATGTTTTGGCCATGCTGTTTTTGCATCTTCATTACGGCCAATAAAAGTCGACCCATCTGCAGTTGCTTTAGAACCAGCTAAAACACTTGTACATGCTGAAAAATTAAAAGGGTCTGTCGTCATGGATATTTCTCCTCCCAGTAAATAAATTTAGATATTACCATTTTATCATTTAATTGCTATTTTTAAACGCCATTTGTAAATAAATATTCGTATTTAACCGGTTACGCTGTATAAGGTTAGTTTAATAGAAATTTAAAATGAGAGATTACTCATTTTATTAATATTATTGTTTAATAAAAGGTAAAATGAAAAGAGTCACATATAATAGGAGGGAGATTTATGAAGTTATCAATTTCTGATAAAAATAAACGACTAGTTATAATTGTATTTTCGGGATTATTAATTGCATTATCCCTTAATTTCTTTCTGATTCCAGGAAATATTTTTGGAGCTGGTGCCAATGGTATTGCCCAATTACTTTCTGCTATTTTTTATGATCTATTTCATATTAAAATTGGTACTGGATATCTAATTATGTTAATAAATATTCCAATTGGTATATTAGGCTGGTATAAAGTAGGACGTTCATTTACATATTATAGTGTACTGACCGTCGCTTCTTCATCTCTCTTTACGGTAATTTTACCCGTTCATCAATTATCAACTAATCCATTAATGGCAGCATTATTTGGTGGTGTAATAAGTGGTATTGGGGTTGGATTAGCATTAAAATTTGGTTTTTCAACTGGTGGGATGGATATCATCGCACTTGTTCTAGCTAAAACGACAGGTAAAACAGTCGGTTCATTAATGTTATCAACAAATATGATTATTATTTTAACGGCTGGATTTTATTTCAGTTGGGAAAGTGCTTTGTATACAATTATTTCTAATTATGCTATGTCTAGAGTTGTCGACGACATCCATACATCGCATCAAAAGTTAACAGCATTTATTGTTACAAAAGAAGCAGATTTAGTTGTTGGAGCGCTCCAAAAATCATTAATTCGTGGAATTACAGTTATTGACTCAAAGGGCGCTTTCTCAAATGAAGAAAGTAAAGTTTTGATGTTAGTTATTACACGTTATGAATTATATAATTTAAAAATGACAATTAGTGATGTTGATCCAAATGCATTTATGAACTTAGTTAATACCGCTGATATTGAAGGCAATTTCCTAAACTCAGACCAACAAGAATTATTAAGAAAAGGGCAATCAACTAAATAAAAAGGAGATTCGTTATGCCAATTATAAATATTGATTTAATTGAAGGTCGTTCACAAGAACAACTTAAAAATTTAGTTAAAGATGTGACTGAAGCTGTTTCAAAAAATACTGGTGCACCTACAGAGCATATCCATGTAATTTTAAATGAAATGCGTAAAGATCGTTATAGTGTCGGTGGTATTCTAAAAAGCGACGAAAAATAAATATCATTAAATATGACTTCTGGTATATTCCAGAAGTCATTTTTTATAAAAAAATAACAGACCATTACTGATCTGTTACTAATTAACGATTATTTAGCTAAATTTAAATAATTTTTTAAGTAATGAGCAAGCCCATTTTCTTGGTTATTTAAAGAGGTAACATCATTGGCTAGACCTCTAATTTCAGAAGTACCATTTTTCATTGCCACACCCCAGCCAGCATATGAAAGCATTTCTTTATCATTACTTTCATCACCAAAAGCAACGATATCTTTTTGAGAGATACCATAGTAATCTGCTAGATAAGAAACACCAATTGCTTTTTGAATCCCTTTTGAAACAACTTCTAGAACAGGTTTTGGTCCGCCCCAAGTGTTGACTTCGATAACATCACCATATTTTTCAAGTAGTCTAGATGTAATTAATTGTTTTTTATCTTGATCGACAAACATCGTAATTGATGTCGGATCATGTTGTAAATTTTGTTTATTAAGAATTTGATTTGATCTTAAAACTTGTGGGAAAAAGCCTTTCACTAGCTGACTTGCATTGTCAGCCAATAACATATTTTTTCCTTCGGCTGCTAACATGTTAATACCTAATTCTTTTCTAGCGTTAAGAATATCAAAAACAATATCTCGATTAATTGTATATTCGTATGATTTATCCCAATTTTTATGTGGAATATGTGCCAGGGCACCATTAAAATTAATCATTGGAGTTGTTAACCCTAATGAATCATAAATTTGTTTTGAGATACGATATGGGCGTCCCGTTACAATACTGACAATGTGTCCTTCAGCTGTTGCTTGAGTAAGTACTTTTTTTGTTGTTGAACTAACTTCTGCATTATTATTTAAAGTTGTGCCATCTAAATCAATTGTAATTAACTTTTTGTTCATCGTTATTGTTCCTCCATCAACTTAACTTATGTGTAGTAAGATTTACAGTTTTTTATCTTAGTTAGTTCAGGATAGCATTTGAGTATGCAGTATTCAAACGTATTTAACCTTTTTTTATCTATTGTTATAAAATCGTATCTTTAATTTAATCCGGCTTCATAGTAACTTTGGCGCCGTATAACATTATTTTTTAGAAAAAGTAAAGAGTTCAGTAACATTAAAACAATAGATTGCAATGCTAAAATAGAAACGATAAACTAGTAATATTAGCTATTCAAGAGAGGATTAATCCTATGAGTGAAAGACGAAGTGCAGAAATAATTAAGCAAGATATTTTGACACATTTAGAAAAAGTGATGGATCCTGAATTGGATATGGATATTATTAATTTAGGTTTAGTATATGAGATTGAATTAGACAATGACAATAATTGTAATGTACAAATGACTTTAACCACTATGGGTTGCCCGTTAACAGGTGTTCTATCTGATTTAGTCGAAGATGCGTTAAAGCCAGTGCTAGAAATAAAAAAAGTAACTGTACAATTTATATGGAGTCCAGCCTGGTCAATTGAACGTATGTCTAGGTATGCAAAAATGGCACTCGGTGTCCATTAAAAGTTAGGGGGAAATTAAATTGATGATGCGAAGAAGATACATATTTATAGTAGCTATCTTACTACTTACATTCTTTACCACATTTTTATTTTTTAAGATGCAGGAAAAAGATTTAATCACAAAATTAGATAATCATAATCTATCTAAAAATGCATATGTTCTTAAAACAAAAGAACAAAATTTAGATAAATATAATACAACGTTAGCAAAATCAGAAAAAATTTCTGATTTTCAAATTCATTATCAAGTAAAAAACAAAAAAAATATTTCTTATTTTTATGCGAAGGGTAGTTATGATAAGCCACCAATGGTTTCTGGAACTTTTTTCTCAAATAATGATTTTTTATCTGAAGTTCCGGTAGCAGTAGTTGGTCGAAATATTGAAAAAAAATTATACTCGCCATTTCATCAGCAGTATTATAAATTAAATGGGCAATACGTTTCTGTCATCGGTATTATGGGTGATAAATACAATTCTGAGTTGGATAATCAAATTTTTATTGCAATGTCAACTGCAGACATAAGTAAATTGAAGGCAAATAATACAAATATTATTCTTGATTCAAAGCATGTCGTGACTAAGAATGTGTTAACGACCGAATTAACTAATACAACAGTTTCCAAACAGGTTAATGATAATTTAATTTTAACTAATAACTCATGGATTAGTCGACATTGGCAACAAGCGGTGGGCTTAATGGCTGTTATTGCTAGTGTTATGGTCGCAACTTATATTTGGATTGTTGGTGTTAGTAAACAAATTCGTAATCAGAAATTTATCAAACAATCAAAAAAAGTTATTATTTGGAATAACTTGCTAATTTACATGGGATCATTCTTAGTTGGTGGCTTAATAGGAACTGCGATTGGTCAGTCACAATTTTCGATTAAAACAAATATGATAGCTCTGTATGAGTTCGAAGGTACTCTATTTATCGTTGCTTCCGTTGTTTTCTACTTTGTTATCCGTAGAAGAGTTAATAAACGTAATAATTAATAAAAACGCCAAATCAGTTAGATTCATTATCTAACTGATTTGGCGTTTTTTATGTAAACATGATTATATTTGATTTTTAAAATTTTGTAACTCAGGTGATAAAATCATTCTAATTTTTGTTAAATCACTTAAATTTTTGGTGCCAAGTAACAGCATAAGCATGTTAATTTTTGATTGATAATCTGATATGGTATTTGTTAGCGCATCTTGACCTTGTTTATTGAGAATGTGTAAGAATGCACCAGAGATACCAACACTTTTAGCGCCTAAAGCGAGACATTTAACAATATCTAATGGGGTACGAATACCACCAGAGGCAAAAATTGTTAAGCCTGTTTGCAGAGATTTTGTATCAATGAGACTTTCAGCTGTAGTTAAGCCCCAATCCTCTAGAAAGGAGAAATCTTTAGCATGTCTACGTTCGTTTTCAATCATGGCAAAATTTGTGCCGCCACGACCAGAAATATCAACATAACGTACACCAATATCAGCTAATTGTTGAACCGTTTTATGAGACATCCCAAAACCAACTTCTTTAACAATAATGGGTACTTCAAGCTTATTTACGATTGTTTCAATATTCTTCAACCAATAAAACTCACGTTCACCTTCTGGCATAATAATTTCTTGAGCGGCATTAATATGAATTTGTAGGGCGTTTGCTTCAATCATATCAACGGCTCTTTTTGACTGATCTAGTGTTGCATTGGCGCTTAAATTAGAAAAAATGAGACCATTTGGATTCTTTTCACGAAGTATTTTAAATGTATGAGCCTTAGAAGGGTCTTTTAAGGCGATACTTTGAGAACCTGTCGCGATTGGTGTATTTGTGATAGCTGCAACTTCGGCTAATTGTTGATTTAAAATACCCGTTTGTTCACTGCCACCAGTCATAGCATTAATATAAAAGGGCGATTGAAACGAGAAATTTGGAAGCTCAACGCTAGATTGAATATCATTAATAGAAAGTTCAGGTAAATTTGAAGGAATAAGCTTGATCTCATTCAATTGATTTTTTGATTCCGTATTGAATAATTTTTCGGCGATAAATACGTGTTCATCTTTTCTGTGACTTTGAATTAAATTATCGTCTTTAATCATAAAAAACTCCTTATCCTATAAGGTCACTTTGATATCCAAAGGTTGAATATCATTTTGTGCCCAATCTTTAAATAATTCAGTACGATTTGTTTCAGAGGTTGCTAATGCAATACCGCAATCACCACCGCCAGCACCTGATGTTTTTGCGGCAGCATGTTGGGATTCTGATAAATTACAAAGGGAAGTTAATGATTCGGTTTCAATTATTACCTGACTAGCATCGGCTAATTGTTGTAAAATCATTCGATTATTTGTAATTTCTTGTTGAATAATGATGGAATTGTTTAATTTAAAGCCATCAATCATTGCAGTGACACATTTTTTTGAATCTTCTAAAAATTCAGAGTAAGTCTTTTTTTGTTTTGCTTTAAAAAGGGCCATCTTATCAACAAAAATGGAAGTTGAAGCTGGAGAGCCAGTCCAACCGATTAATAATTCTAAATCTTTAGGTTGCGGTAGGCGTTGGACAGAAAGCATAGGCCAATCCATAGATAAAAGTTCGGTTAGTGGCGTACCTTGTCTCATAATTTTTAACCATTCTCGATCAAATGAATAATAAGCAATCCATCCGCCATAAACACTAGCGGCAATATCTCCGAGTGAACCATTTCCTTGAACATCTAGGTGAGCCATTGCTGATAATTTAAATAGAGCGTTATCCGTTAATTTTAAATTATAAAATTGTGAAACGGCACGAACGGTTGCTACGGTAACCGCAGCAGAACTGCCCAAACCATATTTTTTACCATCAGTACTATCTAAATCACTATCAATATTGACATGATAATTAACCATCTGTTTTCCGATGGATTGTGCATATAATTCGGTTAAATGAATCGCCGATAATATGTAGTGAAAGGGGTTATCTCGATTATCAAAAATAATTTTTGTCCCTTGACGATACCAAGATAAAGAATTTTCTTGGTATTGTTTAGATGAAATACTACCTGTTTCTTTACTCTTTTTAATTGTTACAGTTACAAACTGATCAATAGCAACAATAATTGCTGGTGATCCAGGTTCAACAATTGCGTATTCTCCTGCAATATAAAGTTTTCCTGGTGCTTTAGCGGTGATCAAATAGCTCAATTCCTTTCAATATGGATAACACTAAATAAGTGTCGCTCCAGGTCCAGGCTTGGCAACCAAAAGATTTTTTGCACCAAAAAGTGGACTTAATTTATTTAAAATATAAGGTGTTTCAGTTTTGGAACAAATTATTTTAACATTTGGACCAGCATCCATTGTGAAGTAACAGGTAATACCTTCTTGACGCAAGTCACGAATAGCATCCATAGCACGTATGCTGTCAGGATTAAAATAAGTAAAGCTGGGATTAGCGCTTAAAGTTGTTGCGTGCATTTTCATTGCATTATTTTCAGCAATTTGACCAACTTTTTCGAGGTTTTTCTCTATAATAGCCTTTTTCATATCAATTAAATCACGTTCAGAAGATTTAACCCATTCATTGTAGAAAGGTGATGTGTCCACGGAATGTTGCATTCCAGAACGAGAATCAATCGCTTTTTCATGACTATTAATCATAATAGCAATCATTTGAAGATCCCAATCAATCGTTTCTTCAATCGGTATAGCAAAGGAGTCTTCATCATTGTGACCTTTTTCCCATTCAACTAGGCCACCAAAAATAGAGCGACTAGCTGAACCAGAACCACGACGTGCTAATCGTGATAAATCGCGTTTATTTAAATTTAAACCAATTGCTTGACTAGCAGCAAGCGCAAGTGCAGCATATGCGCTCGCTGATGACGCAAGTCCTGCTGAAGTTGGAACGTGATTTATTGATTCTACTTTAGCGTAAATATTTTTTTGTGCTTGATTACGAACAATATCTAAAAAGGCTGATACTTTGTTATCCTTTTTTTGTTTAGAATTTAGAAAGAAGGTATCTTCAGTTAGCGTATCGTCAAAAGTTACCGTAGTATCGGTATAAAAATGATCTAACGTTAAGGATAGGCTATTGTTGTAAGGAATAATTAAATCTTTATTTTGTTTACCCCAGTATTTAATGAGTGCAATATTAGTATGGGCGCGAGCTGAAATTTTATTTTTCAATATGTTGTGACTCCTTTTTAAGGGGTTGAATCCAAGTTGCAATGGCACCATTACGATTTAAGAGATGGCTTAGATTTAAAGCTTCTTCGGGTGTTTTAACTAGGGCTATCATACAGCCACCGCCACCACCACCGGTAAGTTTGGCACCTAAAGCGCCATTTTCTAGACTTGTTTTGACAAGTGCATCTAATTTGGGATGACTAACACCTAAAGATTTTAGTAAATGATGAGCCCTAGATAATGTGTGTCCTAAACTTATAGCATCATCTGTCGCAATTTGTGCCTTAGCCATACTTGTTAATTGACCAAGTTCGGAAATTATTTTTTCAGTAACGTCAGGACTTGATAAGACGCGATCACGAACTTGACCAACAGTTAAACCCGTTTGGCCCTTGATTCCCGTATCAGCAATCACTAAGGTTGCCTCTATGTTTAATGGGACAGGGTAAGCCTCTTGGTGCTTAATGAACCAAATGGGATCGCGGCTACTGGTTGTTGCGGCATCGATACCACTTGGAGAACCATGTGTGGTTGTTTCAGCGATATTGGCAATAAGTAGAAGTTCATCGCGTTCGATTTTCGTATCAAAAAAAGCGTACAAACTTCGAATTATGGCAATAACTGTGGCAGCGGAAGAACCCATCCCTCGTTCAGATGGGATGTCACTTTCAATCGTTAATTTAAATGATTGATGTCGTTTATTCAATGATTTTAAAATGTACTGGATAACTTGCTTAATGCCACGCATATTCATGGGAACATTTTTCAGTTCACCACTATAAAAACGACTTGTGATCCATTGTTTATCTGCCATTGCTTCCGTTAAAACTGATATTTTAACATTTGGTAAAGGGAGGGCAATAGCGGGTTGGCTATAAACAACAGAGTGTTCGCCGATTAATATAATTTTAGCATGGCTAGTACCAAGAAATTTTGCTTCTGTATTATCTGACAAATTGTTCAAAAAAAGAGTCCTCTCTAGATGAATTTACTTCCATTATCATACCTTAAAATTGTCGTTATAGCTATAATGGACTGGATGAACTTTGAGAATTTATAATGATTTAGTTTTTGGCATATGATTCTTTAATCAATATGGTAAAATAAACATAAATGCGTTAACTTAAAAAGACTGGTGATAAACTTCAATGAATAAAAATACGATTTATGCTGTAGTGGATATTGAAACGACGGGAACAAATCTTAAAAGTGGCGATCGAATGATCCAATTTGGTTGCGTTTTAGTTCAAAAAAATCAAATAATAAATTCTTTCTCGTTTGATATTAATCCTGGTATGGCAATTCCGAAAGTTATTACAGAATTAACAGGGATTACAAACCGTCAAATCAGAAAGGCTGCCTATTTTGAAGACGTCGCCGCAACGATTTACGCGATTCTCCAAGATACAGTTTTTGTTGCGCATAATATTAACTTTGATTTGCCATTTATCAATAGTGAGTTAGAAAGAGTTGGCTATCCTGCATTATCAATAAAAGGTGTCGATACTGTACAGCTTAGTCAAATCTTATTGCCAACAGCACCCAGTTTTAAATTAAAAGATCTGAGTCGATATTTGAATCTGACTCACGAAAATCCGCATCATGCCGATAGTGATGCCCATGTGACAGCTGAGTTATTTATCTTCTTATTAACTCGACTAGAAACGATTCCAAGAGAAACCTTATTTGAAATAAATCGTTTAAGTTCATTTTTATTAAGAAATACAAATGAATTATTTTCTGATGCGTACAGTGATAAAAATAGAAGACAGGAAAGACTACCAGATCATCTATACATTGTTGGAGGGATTGTCCTTCAACGTAGGAAACAAGATACATTTAATTTAACGAATTATGTTTATCCTGAAGCAGAAGTAGATAAGAAAAAAATATTTGAAAAACAATTAAGTTGGCGACCTGAACAAGCAAAGATGATGGACCTTATTTCTGAACATTTAAAAAGTGGAAATCGAACATTAATTATTGAGGCTCCTACAGGAATCGGTAAAACATTAGGTTATTTAATTCCAGCAGCTTATCATGCTCAAAATCGCAAACAAATTGTGATTAGTAGTGCGACAACATTACTTCAAACCCAGTTGATGAATCAGGCATTACCGTTACTTAACAAATTATTGCCTTTTCAAACAGCTGCAGTAAATTTGAAGGGCAGTAACCATTATATAAATTTAGCGGCGTTTAAAAAAGAATTAACACAAAAAGAAACCTCTGGACAGATAGCTTTAATGAAAATACGTATCTTAGTATGGCTGACAATGACTAAAACTGGTGAACTTGATGAATTAAAACTTTCAAGTTATCAAAATCCCATTTTTAATCAAATTGAACATCAAGGGGTTGGGAGTTTAGTATTAACTGATCAATTTTTTGAAGTTGACTTTATTAATACGTTATATAAACAAGTTGAATCGTCAGCAATTATTTTTACAAATCATGCTTTTTTAATGAAGCATCCTGGTTTATTTAACTCAGATCGTACAAAACTTGCGCCTGAATTAATTGTAGATGAAGCACAGCATCTTGCTGATGTTGCTCTACAGTCAAATAAAGGACGCATTCGATTCTGGAAAATTATTAATATGTGTGATTCATTATTGACTAGCATACAAAGTTCACAAAAATTTTCTTTTAATGACTTAATGGCAATTAATTTCTTAACAGCTAGTGAAAACAATCAATTATTAACAGAAATTAGGAAATTACGGGAATCAGTTGAGTTACTCATCAGACAATTTTCAAGAGAATATGGTCGACAAATTAGTAGGAATTCAGCAGCAAAAAATGAAACGACCGGAAAAGCAATTATTTTAAAATCAACTGAGCTAATTGGATTGATTAATCGAAATAAAATTATGCTTGAATCTGTTTTAAAAGTGATAACTGTTTTAAAAAGAGATGATGCCATTTTACGAGATCGTTATATCGCTGCAAAAAGCCAACAAAATATCGGCCAAGATGAGCAACAGCTTTTGAATCGTGTTCATAACTTTTTTAAGCAATTATTTGCAGAAACTGAGGGCTGGACTATATTTGAACAAAATCAAGACAAGCTAAATGAAAAGGTGCTTTGGTTAAGTTTTCCGATTAACGGACAAACAGACAAAATGCAATTTGAATTTAGTTTATCAGATGCAACTCATTTTCTTTCTGAAGTAATTTATCGGCACTTTAATCACCTGACGTTTACTGGGGCGACTTTGTTACTACCAGGTAATCCTGATTACATTATTGATCAGCTAGATATACAAGATGATAATTACAAAATCAAAAAATTAGGGAGTCCTTTTGATTATAGTAACCAAGCTAAATTGTATGTAGCAAGTGATGCTTTTGATGTTCGATCATCAAAAGAGCTTTATGAATCTTACTTGGCTGATTCAGTTTATGAGATTATAAAATCACAACGTAAACAAACGTTAATTTTATTTAATTCGCTTGATACGATAGCAAATGTTTATGGGTTATTAACAAAAAGAGGGTTACATCTTGATCGTGAACTTTTAGTTCAGGGTGTTACAGGACGGCCTGAAAAATTAAAAAAACGATTTTTATTAGGTAAAGACGCTATTTTAATGGGTACTGGTAGTTTCTGGGAAGGCGTTGACTTACCAAATGATAGATTAGAACTTTTAATTGTGACGCGGTTACCATTTGAGTCTCCAGAGTCGTTAAATGTAAAGGCGAAAGAAAAAGAGTTTGAAGGTCAAGGTAGGGATGTATTCAGTGAGTATTCACTGCCTAGAGCAACAATGAAGCTTAAACAAGGGTTTGGACGCTTAATTCGGACGTCAACCGATAAAGGGGCAATGATTGCATTGGACAATCGATTGATAAATCAAAGTTATGGTAAAAAAATGATTGAAGTATTGCCGGATGAATTACAACTTATAAATGAACCATTGGCAGATATTATTATTGATTTAAAGACGTTTTTATCTAATTCTGATAGTTAATCAGAATTAGATAATGTCTGTTATAATATGACCGTATAAAACTAAGACAGGAGAAAAATTGATCATGCGAAGATCCCCCAAAAAATCAAAAAACATCGTTTTTCTTTCGATACTTGGTACGATATTAGTTATTGTGGTAAGTGCTTTTATTTTATATAATCGCGCAAAATCACCGATGGCTACAGCTGAAAAAGAAGCTGTTACAATTGCTAAAAAATACGCAAAACTAGATAAAGAAACAGCATTTTATAGATATAATAGGGATGCAACTTATTTTACAGTTGCAGGGACAACAAAAGCTAATAAAAGAATTTATGTGATTGTTGCTCAAAAAGGTGGAAAAGTTAAAGTCTTATCACAATCAAATGGTAAGACAAAAAATGATATTTTAACTTATATCTGGAATGAAAAAAAACCTAGTAAAATATTGAATGTCGGACTTGGTATATACAACGGTGTACCTGCATGGGAAGTGAGTTATTTGAACAAGAAAAAAGCTCTTTGTTATGAAACACTGCAGTTCTCAAATGGTAAAGTTTTAAAATCCGTTGAAAATATATAATTGTCTTATGGACTAATATATCTGACTAATGATATTATAAAAGGAATGAAATCGATCTAGCAACTAGGACCGTAATGAGGAGGAAGTTTATTGAAAACAATTAGTATAATTGATGCTAAAAACCATGTAGACGAAGAAGTAAAAATCGGTGTTTGGCTTACTAATAAAAGATCAAGTGGTAAGATTGCATTTTTACAATTACGAGATGGAAGTGCCTTTTTCCAAGGTGTCGTGATAAAAAGTAATGTCAGTGAAGAAACTTTTGAAATGGCAAAAGAGTTACATCAGGAATCTAGCCTTTACGTTATTGGTGAGATTCATGAAGATAAACGCTCACCATTTGGCTATGAAATTGAAGTTAAATCACTTGAATTAGTTGGTGATAGTCAAGATTATCCAATTACACCTAAAGATCATGGAACAGAATTTTTGATGGATCATCGTCATTTATGGTTACGTTCAACGAAACCATATGCAGTTATGCAAATTAGAAATGAAATTATTCGCGCAACATATGAATTTTTCAATAAAGAAGGTTTTATAAAGATTGATGCGCCTATCTTAACTGGTAGTGCACCAGAAGGTACAACTGAACTTTTCCATACTAAATATTTTGACAAAGATGCCTATTTGTCACAATCAGGTCAATTGTATGAAGAAGCTGGGGCAATGGCCTTTGGTAAAGTATTCTCATTTGGACCAACTTTTAGAGCTGAAAAATCTAAGACAAGACGCCATTTAATTGAATTTTGGATGATTGAACCCGAAATGGCATTTATGCACCAAGAACAAAGTCTTGAAGTACAAGAACAATATATTGCGTTCTTAGTACAAAATGTTTTAGATAACTGTGACTATGCTTTAGATATTCTCGAAAGAGATAAAGAAGTCTTAAAAAGTTATACAAAAACACCATTCCCTAAAATTTCTTATGATGAAGCCGTCGAATTATTACAAAATTCTGGTGAATTTCCTGATACTAAATGGGGTGATGATTTTGGATCTCCTGAAGAAACTTATTTGGCAGAACATTTCAGTATGCCAGTATTCGTTTTAAACTATCCTAAAGCAATTAAACCATTTTACATGAAACCACATCCAACGAGAGAAGACGTCGTTATTTGTGCTGACTTATTAGCTCCTGAAGGTTACGGCGAAATTATTGGTGGTTCAGAACGTGAAACTGATGTAGATAACTTAATAGCACAAATTAAAAAAGCTGGATTGAACGAAAAAGATTACGAATGGTATTTAGATTTAAGAAGATATGGTAGTGTTCCTCATTCAGGATTTGGTCTTGGATTAGAACGCGCAACAACTTGGATTACAGGTGAAGAACATATACGTGAGGCTATTCCATTCCCACGTCTATTAAACCGTATTTACCCATAAAAAAGTAGAGAAAAAGAACCTTTAAACGAAATTGTTTAAGGTTCTTTTCTTAATTAAGGAGGCATTTTCGTTATGGATGCATTTATGAGTCAATTTTTAGAAGCAGGGGAAACCCATGTGTCTAATTTAATTTTACGGAATTATCGAAAAATTGGATTATCAAGTGATGAATTAATTTTCTTAATCCATCTATTAAGCTTTAATCAAGCAGGTAATAAATTTCCAGATACAAATCAAATTGCCAGTCAAATGGGCGTGACGGCCCAGGAAACCTATACATTACTGCAGAAATTAATCGAAAAAAAAGTTATTTCTATCAAAACAATTGATGATTCAAATGGGTACAGCACCGATCAATTTGATTTTAGTGTGTTATATGAAAAATTAAATAATTTAAGTCATAGGACACAAGAAAAGGTTGAAGTTGTTAAGAGTAATAATTCTCGAAAAGAGGTTTATGAAAAAATTGAAGTTGAATTTGGAAGACCTTTATCACCAATGGAATTAGAAAGTATTAGCATGTGGATTGATCAAGACCACTATATTCCAGAACTAATTTTGATGGCGTTGAAAGAAGCTGTCCTTAATCAGGCATACAGTTTAAAATATATGGATAGAATTTTACTAAATTGGGAAAAGAAGCATATAAAAACAAGTCAAGACATAAAAAAAGATAAAGAAAAAAGACAACAACAGAACTTTTCAAATAATGTGAAGAATAATGACAATACAAAAGAATCTAATGATAAACCGGAAATACCCCTATATCATTGGTCAAATTAATGAAATAAATAAAAACCTGGCGATATTCAGAATTTTAACTGAATATCGCCAGGTTTTTATTTAACGAGTAGCAGACGAAACGGCTTTACTGCTGTCTGCTTTAGATGAAGCACTTGAACTAATAGCGGAGCTAGAACTACTAGATGAACTAGAACTTTCTGAAGAACTAGAACTACTTGAACTAGAAGAACTGCTTGAACTAGATTCTTCTGAAGAACTAGAACTATTTGATATCTTAGGAACTGAATATGAACTGCTATCTGCTGTTGTTGTTTCTGCAGTAGATGAATCTGTTAATGATAATTCGCCATTTTTCAGATAAACGTCAGAAGGTTTTGTCCAATCCGTATTTGAAACTGATTGGGAAACGTACTGCATTAAGTTTTTATAAATACCTACAGCTAGATGTTGAGAATTAACATCTAAGTAGTTATTTGCGACTAATGGTGAATCATAACCTGTCCAAACTGCAATTGAGTAATTTGAAGTATAGCCGGAAAATAATGAATCCATAACTGCGCTAGATGGAAATTTAGAAGCAACATTTGATGGATAATCAGTAGTACCGGTTTTACCCGCTTGGTAAAGACCCGGTATTTGAGCTGCCGTACCTGTACCATTAGAACTATTAATAACACCTTTTAGCATATCAGTAATCATATAAGCAGTTGATGTTTTCATTGCTCTAGTACCTGAGCTAGAATAATTTTCAACTGTACCATCTTTTCTTTCAATTTCTGAAATATAAGTCCCTTTGTGATAAGTTCCACCATTTGCAAATGCTGCATAGGCTTCTGCATTTTGAGTCGTTGACATGTTTGCACCGATACCAGATGAGTAAGTATCAACTTGATCCTTAGAGACACCAAGTTTTTTGACGAATCCTTGGGCTTTTGATAATCCAACCGCTTCAAGTGTCCGAATAGCAGGGATATTACGTGATTGAATCAAAGCATTTCGCATTGTCATTGTTCCAAGATAGCTATTATCAA
This sequence comes from Dellaglioa sp. CoH-57-MRSF-20, assembly GCF_056781955.1. The sequence continues at coordinate 172,424 of NZ_JBXAXV010000002.1, read as the reverse complement.
AATCATTTAATTGTTTTGTAGTAGCATCAGGGTAGTAATATTTTGTATCGCTAACTTTTTGATTAGTTGGGTAGTCTAGATATTCAATAGCAGGACCGTAATCCATAATAGGTTTCATGGTTGAACCGTTGCTTCGACTAGTTGCGACAGCCCGATTATACCCGAAAGTAACATTTGTTTGTTTACGGCCACCAATCATAGCTGAAATAGCGCCAGTTTTTGAATCAACCATGGTAACAGCTAATTGCATTTTACTGTCAGGATAGACCACATAGTTATTTGTATTAGCTATATCATAAAGTCGTTTCTGAGCATCCAAATCTAAGTTTGTACGAATCTTAAGACTACTGTTATAAGGATCAAAACCTTTATCTTTAACAGACTGAATAACTTCTTTTAAATAGGAATCAGAAATTTTTGCATTATAAGTATCTTTTTCGGCAGAATGTGATGTTCTTAGGCCTGAAGTAATTGGTGTCGCTTTAGCTGTACTTGCTTCGCTTGCCGAAATTTTGTTATTTGCTAACATTGCATCAATAACTTCATTACGTCGTTCCTTTGCGTATTCTGGATGCGCGTAAGGATTATAAGAAGATGGGGCATTAGGAATACCAGCAATTAACGCGATTTGTTCTGTATTTAATTTATTCAATTTTTTACCGAAATAGTAATTTGCAGCAGTTTGCATCCCGTAAATACCATTTCCCATAAAGACTTTGTTAGCATAGAACGTTAAAATCTGAGATTTACTGTATTTACGCTCTACTTGTAATGCTAGCCATGCTTCTTGCGCTTTTCGTTTTATTGTTTGATCAGATGCTTTTGTCGAAAAGACAGATAATTTAATAAGTTGTTGTGTTAAAGTACTACCACCTTGAAGACCAGCTGATCCACCAGTGATATTTGACAAGGCTGCACCTACAATTCGCACAGGATCAACGCCATTATGTTTATAGAAACGTTTATCTTCGATTGAAACAATGGCATCTTTTAATAGTTGCGGCATGTCAGACGATTCAGCGTAGACTCTTGAAGTTCCTAAGGTAGTGATGATTTCATCATTCTTTGCATAAATGACACTTGCAGGGGTACTTTCAAGACTACTTGATGTTATTTTTGGTGAATCTTTGGCGTAATAGAAAAATAAACTGATACTAGCAATTACGCCAATAACGAATAGAGCAAGTAAGCTCAAAAAAATACGTTTAAAAAGTTTACCTTTACTATTTTTACCTTTGTTGCCTTTTTTGTTAGTGCTTATTTCTTGTTCGCGTCGCGCAACACGAGTAGTACCTTTATTATCAGCTGTTGCCATAAATAAAATTCTCCTTTAATTATATAAAGCCTTAATTATAGATGCTCTATCATTTTATCAACGTATTTTAAATAGGGAATGACCGGATTTAAAGTATATTGTATCTCGAATCCTTCAGTTTGGACTGTTTTCAATGGAATTGATTTACGACCATTAACACTCTGCTTATCCCAGTAAGTAAATAGCGTTTTTGATGGTAGTAAGTAGACCTTACCTAAGGTTGTGAACTTCATTATAACAAAACTAATTCCTCTTTGTAATACACATGATTTCATATGGTTAATTTGGTGCTCATGAAAATTACTTAACGGAAATGAAGTTTTATTTTTAGTTTCTTTAGCTTCAAAATCTAAATAGTGGCCATCGTATATGCCATTGTAGTCAGTTGTTGACGCAGTTTGAAAGTAAGCTTCTTTAATAACAGCTGCACTTCGTTTAGGATAATCAACTTTTACAATTTGAATAGGCGTTGGTTTTTTGTGAATGACAGCCATATTATGAGCAAGGTAAAATGCGTTGCTTACGTTGATATCATCCTCTAATGACATCCCCCGTTTACCAAACAACAGCATATTTGACTTTTTTTGCGTATTTAAAGGTGATTGTTCATAAAGTTTTCCATTAGGATAATTAATACTCACAGTTATTTCACGCTCCAATCTAAAATATTATAACAATAAGTGATATAATTTAATAGCTTTAAAGGATTTGGTAACATATTCTTAATATAAGAAAGGAATATTTAATCAATTATGAAGCGTTTATGGGTGACTGGTTATAGAACATACGAATTAGGTATTTTTAATGAAAATGATCTTAAAATAAAAATCATTAAAAGCGCAATTAAAAAAAATATTATTAATGAAATAGAAAATGGATTGAAGTGGGTTATAACTGGCCCTCAGCTTGGTGTTGAGCAATGGACGGCACAAATTTGCCTAGATATACAAAATGAATATCCTGATTTCAAGGTATCAGTTATGCTACCATTCAAAGAGTTTGGTAATAATTGGAAAGATGATAAAAAATTAGTTTTAAATCAAATATTAAATGATGTAGATTTTTCTGATTATGTTAGTAAGGATACCTATCAGTCGCCACAGCAATTAAAAAATTATCAAACTTTTATGATAGAACACACAGATGGCGCGTTATTACTTTATGATTCAGAAAATGAAGGCAAAACAAAATTTGATTTATTAAAAATAAAGCAAACTAAAGAAGTGAAAAACTATGCATTACGTATGATAGATTTTATGGAATTAGAAGATATTGCAAACGAAATGGAAGAGGAACAAAATAATCATTTGAATTATTAAATAATTCTGCTATAATAAACAGGTATTAACATTATTTATGAGAAATTAGTGATGAGGTGTACGAATATGACGGATGTTAATTTTGTACCTAAAGATATCTTACAAAAACATTTTGAAACAAAAATGCGTGGATATGATTCTAAAGAAGTTGACGAATTTCTTGACGATGTTATTAAAGATTATGAAACCTTTGATAAGAAAGTCAAAAAACTTCAAGAAGAAAATGATCGTTTAATTGCTCAAGTCGACGAACTTACAAAACAGGTTACTGTTGGTAAAAGTTCACAGACGACCCAAACAACATCTACAACTTCAAATATGGATATTCTTAAACGATTATCTAATTTGGAACGTCGTGTGTTTGGTGCACAGTTAGATGAGAATGAAAATTCTAGAAATCAATTTTAAATTAATTGAATGATGTAATATAGATTCAGTGTAAATTTCGGGTAATTGCGGTCTATTAAGTTAGGCTGAGGAAAGTCCATGCTTGCACAAGCTGAGATGCTTGTAGTGTTCGTGCTTGGTGAAAAAATAAGCCAAGGTACCTTCGGGTAACGGCGGATAAAATGACTAAGGCTTCGGCTATGTCAAAGTAATCTGTAAAGTGCCACAGAGACGATACAATATTGGAAACGGTATTGCTGGAACGCGGTAAACCCCACGAGTAGGCAACCCAAACTTTGGTAGGGGCGCTTCATGACGGAAATGAACAAATCATGGGGGCAGATAATATCTGGAGATAGATGATTACCACTGATTTCATCGCCTGAGATGGATGACGTACAAAACATGGCTTATAGAAATTTACATGATTTCAGGATGAACTAGGATGAAGAATTTTCTTTTATCCTAGTTTTTTTATTAAAAAAATTAAATTATAGTGAAGGTGCAAAATGGAAACTTTTAAATTATTGGCAACCGCAGCTAGCGGTATTGAGTCAATTGTTGGAAACGAACTTAAACATATGGGTTATGATGTTCAAGTAGAAAATAGTCGTGTCCGCTTCGAAGGAACAATGGAAGATGTTATTAATACAAACCTATGGTTGAGAACCGCAGATCGCGTTAAAATCATTGTTGGTGAGTTTACGGCTACGACTTTTGACGATTTATTTGAACAAACAAAAGCAATCTCTTGGGATAAGTTTTTACCATTAGATGCGGAATTCCCTGTTCAAGGAAAATCTCAAAAATCAACACTCTATAGTGTTCCAGATGCCCAAGCAATCGTGAAAAAAGCAATTGTTGATCAATTAAGTGATGTCTATCACCGTACAACACGCTTACCAGAGACGGGTTCAAAATATCCATTGGAAGTTGCTATTAATAAAGATAACGTCTTATTGACACTTGATACAACGGGTAGCAGTTTATTTAAACGTGGTTATCGTGTTGAAAAGGGTTATGCTCCTTTAAAAGAAAATATGGCAGCTGCGTTAGTTATGTTAACTAATTGGTATCCAGAAAAACCTTTTGTTGATCCAGTATGTGGTTCAGGAACAATCCCAATTGAAGCTGCATTAATGGGACATAATATTGCACCTGGTATCGGTCGTTATTTTGTATTCGAAGATTGGGATTTTGTTGAAAAAGGACTATTTGATCGTTTAAGAGAAAAAGCAAAAGGTGAAGCAAATCTTGATGTAGTATTAGATATAGCAGGTTATGATATTGATGCTGGCATGATTGAAATTGCTAAAAAGAATGCCGCTGAAGCTGGCGTCTTGGATAGTATTGAATTCAAGCAACTTGCTGCAAAAGATTTTACAACAGAAAAAGAAAATGGTGTTTTAGTCGCTAACCCACCATACGGTGAACGATTGAGCGATACTGAATCTGTACGTGTTTTATACAAACAGATGGGTGTTGTTTATAAACAAATGCCTACTTGGAGTAAATATATCTTAACAAGTGACTTAACTTTTGAAGAATATTATGGTTCAAGAGCATCTAAAAAACGTAAGCTATATAATGGCTCATTGAGAACGGATTATTTCCAATATTGGGGTAAACGTAAACCAAGAGCATAATAAATAATAAGTTTAAAAGCTATCTAATCAACGATTAGGTAGCTTTTTTTATTTAAGATAAAAAAAATAAGTGTTATCTCTTTACTTATTAATAGTAAGTGATATACTAAGTTTATTCAAATAGAGAAGGGGAAATTAATTATGAAAACTCAATTATTAGATCTTATGGAACAACGTCGTTCAATTTACGCTTTAGGGGATAAAGTAAGTCAAACACCTGATGAAATTACTGGTGTTATCGAGGATGCTATAAAGAAATCACCAACATCATTCAATAATCAAACAATTAGAGCAGCAATTTTATATGGTAAAAATTCAGACATGGTTTGGGATATCGTTGAAAAACGTCTTAAATCTGAGGTTCCTAATGCTGAAGCATATAAGAAAACTCAAGAAAAGATTGCAACATTCCGTGCTGGATTTGGAACAATATTATACTTTATAGATACTGATGTTGTTGCTCAAAATGAAAAAGATTTTGCTTTATACGCTGATAACTTCAGAGTTTGGGCAGAACAAGGTTTGGGCGGTGCTCAACAAAGTGTTTGGACAGTATTAGCTGAAAATGGTATTGGCGCAAGTTTACAACATTATAATCCACTTATTGATACTGAAATTAAAAATGCGTTTAATATCCCTGGAAACTGGGAATTACGTGCACAAATGCCATTTGGTTCAATTGAAGCAGCGGCAGGAGATAAAGATTTCATGTTAGATGATGACAGATTCTTAGTTATTAAATAATAGTTCAAAAAGATGAAACTTAAGGTTTCATCTTTTTTTATGGAAAAATATAGAATATCTGATCAATTATGTTAAGCTTTAAATATAGAAGAATAATTTTATTGTGTTAGAGGAGATCATAAGCATGAAAAAATATCAAAAAACATATTTTTATCAACCCGAGCTAGCTAAAACGGTTATTTTATGGTCATGGACGTTCTGCTTATTTTTAGGTAGTTTATTATTATGGTTAGAGATAACAACATTACAAATTTGGACAATTGTTTTATTTATACTTTTTCTTATTGTATCAATTGTTCAAATCTTGAATCGTAAATTAATAGTTGACGACAAAAATATTAAGTTAACTAAGGTTATTCGAAAACATAATGAAATAATTGAAATTTCCGCAATAAAACAAGTTAAATTAAGAAGATTTGGACTATCTTTTTATTTAGCCAATAGTAAAAAGTCAGTTGTTTTGAATTCTAGAAGCAAGTTACAATTATACACGGACCTTAAAAAGGGAAATAAATGATGCCAATAGGTGTCATTTATTTTTTTATAAAAAAGAAATATTAAAAAGAGAAATAGCTTGAATATCCATTAAAATACGAACTATTTTTATTAATTTTTTAATTTCGTCCTTTTTTTGCTTTGACACAACGCTGAGTTGTTGATAGAATAGGTTTATTAAATTTGGAGGTAATCGAATGGCAAAGATAGCAATTGTAATGGGATCGATTTCCGACTGGACCACAATGAAATTTACGGCTAATTTATTAGATGAACTTGATATTGAGTATGATAAAAAAGTTATTTCGGCACATCGAATGCCAATAGAAATGATTAAATTTGCAGAAAGTGCGGATAAAAATGGGTATGAAGTTATTATTGCTGGTGCGGGTGGTGCCGCACATTTACCAGGAATGATTGCAGCTTCAACCGTCATCCCTGTAGTAGGCGTTCCGGTGCAGTCCCATGCGCTAAATGGAATAGACTCTTTACTGTCAATTGTTCAGATGCCTGCGGGAACACCCGTAGCAACTATGGCAATTGGTAAAGCAGGTGCAACAAATGCCGGCATCTTTGCCGCAAAAATTTGTGCCTTAAGTGATTCAACTATAAAAGATAATTTAAAGTCATATCAATTATCACTCCATCAAAAATCTTTGGAAAGTAGTGATTTACTTGATTAAAAGGATATTACCAGGACAAACAATTGGTATTATTGGTGGTGGTCAGCTAGGACAAATGATGACAACGTCTGCAAAAGAAATGGGTTATCGTGTGATTATATTAGATCCGCAAAAAGATTGCCCAGCTGCTCAGGTTGCGGACAAACAAGTGATTGCAGATTATGACGATGAGATTGCTATTTTAAATCTTGCAAAAATGTGTGATGTACTAACGTTTGAGTTTGAAAATGTAGATGCTGATACGATTGATGCAGCAAAGCAATATTGCTATGTTCCACAAGGGTCGACTGCACTGCGTATTTCACAAGATAGAATTAGTGAGAAACAATTTTTGGAAGCTCATAATTATCCAATCGCACCATTTAAATTAATACAAAGTTTTGATGATTTAGAAAATGCCATTAAAATAACTGGGTACCCATCAATTTTAAAAACGATTCGTGGCGGATATGATGGTAAAGGACAAGTTATTTTAAAGACAAGTGCTGATTTGATTGAAGCGGGAAAATTGATTCAAAATAGAACATGCGTGTTAGAAGGCTTTGTTCAGTTTGATCGTGAAGTTTCCGTTATCATTGCTAGAAATGAATTAGGCCAACAAAGTATTTTTCCGATTATCGAAAATCAACATCGTCATAATATTTTACATGAGAGTTCTTGTCCGAGTCGTTTATCGATTGAGACAAGAAAAGAAGTTGAAATTATTGCAAGTCAAATTGCTGATGATTGTTTGTCTGTTGGAACAATGGGGATTGAATTTTTTGTTTCAGATTCAGGTGGCGTTTATGTTAATGAAATTGCACCTAGACCACATAATTCCGGACATTTAACAATTGAGGCCTGTTCCTTATCACAATTTGAAGCGCATATTAGAGGAATTTGTAATTTACCAATGTTAAAACCACAGTTGTTAAGTCATGCTATTATGATTAATATTTTGGGACAACATGTCCAGTCAGTATTAAATGAAATTCAAAATGAAGGTCAATGGCGGTTTCATTTTTATGGTAAAAATGAAGCAAAACAAGATCGTAAGATGGGTCATGTAACGATATTAACCGATAATATTGAGCAAGCTAAAATTGATGTATATCAAACGAAAATTTGGGATTAAGAGAGGAAGATAAAAATGATTGATCGTTATACAAATGCTGAGATGGGTGCCATATGGTCAGATGAAAATAAATATAAAGCTTGGTTAGAAGTTGAAACATTAGCTAGTGAGGCTTGGGTTGAACTAGGCCATGTTCCAGCAGAAGACGCTGAAAAAATTCGTAAAAATGCTAGTTTTGATATTGATCGTATTTTAGAAATTGAACAAGAAACAAAGCATGATGTCGTTGCCTTTACAAGAGCTGTCTCAGAATCTCTAGGGGAAGAACGTAAGTGGGTTCATTATGGATTAACTTCTACAGATGTAGTTGATACAGCGTATGGATCTATTTTAAAACAGGCTAATGAAATTTTGCGTAAGGATATTGAAGAATTTATGGCTGTTTTAGCTGATAAAGCAGTTGAATATAAAGATACTGTTATGATGGGTAGAACACACGGTGTACATGCTGAACCAACAACATTTGGATTGAAAATTGCATTGTGGTATTCTGAAATGAAACGTCATCAAATTCGTTTTAATGATGCAGCATTAGATGTTGAAGCTGGAAAAATTAGTGGTGCTGTAGGAACATTTGCCAATATCCCAATGTTTGTGGAAACTTATGTTTGTGAGCATCTTGGAATTAGACCTCAAGAAATATCGACACAAGTCTTACCACGAGATTTACATGCTAATTATGTTTCTGAGATGGCTCTTCTTGCAACATCGATTGAAAAAATGGCAACAGAAATTCGTGGATTACAAAAAAGTGAGACACGAGAAGTTGAAGAATATTTCGCTAAAGGCCAAAAAGGTTCATCAGCTATGCCACATAAACGTAATCCAATTGGTTCAGAAAATATTACAGGGTTAGCGCGTGTCATTCGAGGACATATGGTCACTGCCTTCGAAGATGTTACATTATGGCATGAACGAGATATTTCACATAGCTCTGCAGAACGTATTATATTACCCGATACAACTATTTTATTAGATTACATGCTACGTCGCTTTACAAAAATAGTTAAAGAATTAACAGTATTTCCGGAAAATATGAAAAAAAATATGGACCGTACTTTTGGTCTTATTTACAGCCAAAGAGTTTTACTTAAATTAATTGATAGTGGCATGTCTAGAGAGGCTGCATATGATTTAATTCAACCTAAGACGGCAATCTCTTGGGATCAACAAATACAGTTCCGTCCCTTATTAGAAGCAGATGAACAAATAATGTCTGCATTAACTCAAGCAGACTTAGATGATGCTTTTGATTATCATTATCATATTAGAAATGTTGATGCTATTTTCGAACGAATTGGTCTCATTTAAAGAAATATGTAAACCATAAAGTTATTTTAATAGCTTTATGGTTTTTTGTTTGCCATAATACGAACTTTAAATTAAAAAAATATAAAAATAATCGTATTTTACCTTGATAAATTATATAGTAATTGTTAAACTATATTTGTAAAGAACGAACTATTTAGTTAAAAAGTATATTTTTATATGTTTTTATTCTTAAGGGGGCTATTCGCTTGGATCAATTGATTTACGAAGGAAAAGCTAAAGATGTTTATCAAACTAATGATGAAGAAGTATTAAGAATGGTATACAAAAACCAAGCTACCGCACTTAATGGTAAACGGAAAGAAGAAATATTAGGTAAGGGATTATTAAGCCATCAAATATCTGATATTATTTTTTCTTATTTAATGGCAAACGGTATTAAAACACATTTCATTGAAGATGTTTCTAAAACCGAACAATTAGTTAAAAAAGTTGAAATAATTCCAATTGAAGTTGTTTTACGAAATACTATTGCAGGTAGTTTTGCTCGTAAATTTGATCAAGTTGAAGGAACTAAATTAACAGTTCCTGTTATTGAATACTATTATAAGAATGATGCTCTAGACGATCCTGGAATAAATGAGTCACAAATTTTTGCGTTAAATTTTGCGACTAAAATAGAAATGGACGAAATAAAGAAACAAGTCCTTCATATTAATCAGCTACTGTATAAATTATTTAAAGACATCAATATTGATTTAATTGATTTTAAACTTGAATTCGGTCGGTATCATGGGGAACTTATTTTGGCAGATGAATTTTCACCTGATAATGCACGTTTATGGGATTCGAAGACACATAAATCATTAGATAAGGATATTTTCAGAAAAAACCAAGGTAGCATTATTCCAGTATATCAAGATGTTTTAAACCGACTAAAAAATCGAAATGAGGTCAAATAATGTATAGTGTAAAAGTTTACGTTACATATAAAGAATCAGTTTTAGATCCGCAAGGTCAAGCTGTTAATGAAGCGATTAACCGATTAGGATTCTCAGGTGTTAGTGACGTTCGAGTTGGTAAATATTTTGTGTTAAAGGTTGAAGCAACTGAATTAGAGATAGACCAAAAAATTGATGCGATTTGTGATAAATTATTAGCTAATCCAAATATGGAGCAATATCGTTACGAACTTGAAAAAGTGGAGGCTTAATCATGAAATTTGCAGTTGTTGTATTTCCTGGTTCAAATTGTGATTATGATTTACTTCACGCTATTCGGGATGGTTTACATGAACAAGCTGAGTTTGTGTCGTATACAGAGGAATCTCTTGATGGTTTTGATGGTGTATTACTTCCAGGTGGATTTTCATACGGCGATTACTTAAGAAGTGGGGCAATTGCCAGTTTATCACCCATTATGAATGAAGTGAGACGTTTTGCGGATGAAGGTAAACTAGTGTTTGGAACCTGTAATGGATTTCAAATGTTAACGGAAATGCAACTACTTCCAGGTGCATTAATTCAAAATAAAAATATTAAATTTATTTGTAAGCCAGTTACTTTGGAAATTGTTAATAATCAAACGCGTTTTACAACTGATTATAAAACGCAAACGACAATTGAATTACCAATTGCTCATGGCGAGGGTAATTATTATTGTGATGATGAAACATTAGCTTCTCTTAAGAAAAATAATCAAATTATTTTTAGATATCAAGATAACCCAAATGGAAGTATTGATAATATTGCTGGAATTATTAATGAGCGTGGAAATGTACTTGGTATGATGCCGCATCCAGAACGTGCTATTGAAGCATTGCTCGGTTCAACGGACGGCCTAAATTTATTTAAATCGATGTTAACGACATACACAGAGGGAGTGGGTTAATTTGGTTACAAAACAAGAACCGACGGCACAAATAATTGAAGATACCAAATTATATCAAAATTGGGGATTAACTGATTCAGAATATAAGTTAATTAAAGATGATATTTTAAGTCGTCAACCTAACTATACTGAAACTGGTTTATTTTCAGTAATGTGGAGTGAGCATTGTTCTTACAAAAATTCCCGCCCCGTTTTAAAACATTTTCCAAATTCTGGGCCGCAAGTTTTACAAGGACCTGGAGAAGGTGCTGGTGTTATTGATATTGGTGATGGTAAAGCAGTTGTATTTAAAGCTGAAAGCCATAATCATCCCTCAGCTGTTGAACCCTATGAAGGTGCCGCAACAGGTGTCGGCGGTATTATCAGAGATATTTTTTCAATGGGGGCAACACCTATTGCACTTCTTGACAGTTTACGTTTCGGTGAACTAGATAATGAGCACACTAAGTATCTTGTTTCAGAAATTGTAGCTGGTATCGGAGGATACGGTAACTGTATTGGTATTCCAACTGTTGGTGGAGAAATAGGATTTGATCCTTGTTATGAGGGTAACCCACTAGTAAATGCAATGTGTGTTGGACTGATTGATCATAAAAATATTCAAAAAGGCCAGGCAAAAGGTGATGGAAATCTAGTTATTTATGTTGGTGCTAAAACGGGTCGTGATGGTATTCATGGGGCAACGTTTGCTTCTGATGAATTTGCTGATGATAAAGAAACACAGCGTTCAGCTGTTCAAGTTGGTGATCCATTCATGGAAAAATTATTAATGGATGCTTGTCTCGAACTTATTCTAGATCATCCAGACTGGTTAGTTGGTATTCAAGATATGGGAGCTGCTGGATTAGTTTCGTCAACTGCTGAAATGGCCTCGAAAGCTAAATCAGGGATGGTACTTGATTTAGATAACGTTCCACAACGTGAAACTAATATGTCTGCTTACGAAATGATGTTATCTGAATCTCAAGAACGGATGGTTCTTTGTATTAAACCTGAATTTGAAACTAAAGTTATCAATTTATTTAAAAAATATGATTTAGAAGCCGTTAATATCGGGTATGTAACAGAAAATACGGATTATGTTTTAATACATGAGGGAAAAATTGTTGCTAATATTCCCGTTGATTCTTTAGCAAGTGATGCACCAGTCTATCATAAGGAACAAAAAGAACCTGCAAGAATCAGCAAATTTAAAGCGCAGTCTGATTTTATACCTGAAATAGAAAATACGAAGCAAACTTGGTTAGATTTGTTACAACAACCAACAATCGCATCCAAAAAATCATTGTACGAAACGTACGATTCTCAAGTTAAAGTCAATACAGTGGTTAGACCTGGTAGTGATGCAGGTGTTATTCGAATTAGAGAAACTAATAAGGCACTCGCAATGACAACAGATTGTAATGCGCGTTATATTTACTTGAATCCTAAGGTTGGTGGTCAAATTGCTGTTTCTGAAGCAGCGCGTAACATAGTTGCATCTGGTGGACAACCACTCGCTATTACAGATTGCTTAAATTATGGACGTCCTGAAAATCCAGAAATTTTTTGGGAATTTGATCAAAGTGCTATCGGTATTTCTGAAGCATGTGACTTATTTAATACACCTGTTATTTCTGGTAATGTCTCTTTATATAATGAATTTAATGAACAAGCCATTTATCCAACGCCAATGATTGGAATGGTTGGTTTAATTAAAGATGTTAAAAATATAACAACGCAAGATTTTAAACATGCTAATGATTTAATTTATTTAGTGGGTACAACTTATAATGATTTTAATGGTTCAGAAATTCAGAAAATGACTACTAACGAGATTTCCGGAGATATTAAACATTTTGATTTAAAGACTGAACAAAGTAACCAAGCGTTTGTTTTAGAAGCTATCGAATCTGGTTTAGTCGAAAGTGCACATGATTTATCTGAAGGTGGTCTAGCCGTTGCTTTAAGTGAATCCGTATTTAAAAACGATTTAGGTATTGATATTAATGTAAATATGACAGATGCACAACTTTTCTCAGAATCACAATCGCGATTCATTTTATCGATTAAATCAGAAAATAAGACAGATTTTGAAAATTTAATGAATCAAACTGCTGAAAAAATTGGCTGTGTTACAGCAGACCAATTAATTAACGTGACGACAAAAGGGAGTAAGATAACTCTTACAACTTCTGAAGCCAAACAAGTTTGGGAGGATGCAATTCCGTGCCTAATGAAATAAGAAGTTTAAATGAAGAATGTGGTGTTTTTGGTGTTTGGGGAAATGAAGATGCAAATCAGATTACCTATTTTGGTCTGCATAGTTTACAACATCGCGGCCAAGAAGGTGCAGGAATTGTATCAAATGATGAAGGTAAACTAATTGGTTATAGAGGATTAGGATTACTATCAGATGTTTTTAGAAATCCTGAAAAAATAAAAAAATTAACCGGTAATGCAGCTATTGGACATGTACGTTATGCAACGGCCGGTAGTAACGGAATTGATAACATTCAGCCATTTTTATTTGATTTTTACGATACACAGTTTGCCTTAGCCCATAATGGTAATTTAACTAATGCGGTAACGCTTAGAAATGAGTTAGAGCAAGATGGGGCTATTTTCAAATCAAGTTCGGATTCAGAGGTTTTGATGCACTTAATTCGTCGTTCATCACAAGACACTTTGCATGAACAGGTTAAAGACGCATTAAATCAAGTACATGGTGGGTTTGCTTACTTATTAATGACGTCAAACTACATGATTGCGGCACTTGATCCAAATGGATTTAGACCACTATCTATTGGTCAAATGGTAAATGGTGCTTACGTCGTTGCAAGTGAAACCTGTGCTTTAGATTCTGTTGGGGCAGAATTCGTTCGCGATGTGAACCCTGGTGAAATCGTCACTATTACTGACGAAGGGCTATCAATTGACGTTTATACAACTGAAACTAAAATGTCAATTTGTTCAATGGAATATATTTATTTTGCAAGACCGGATTCGGATATTTGTGGGATTAATGTCCATTCTGCTCGTAAAAGAATGGGTCGCAAACTAGCACGAGAAACGGGTATTGATGCAGATATGGTTATTGGTGTACCAAATTCCTCATTGTCTGCAGCTAGTGGTTATGCAGAAGAAAGTGGCATTCCTTATGAAATGGGATTAGTTAAAAATCAATATATTGGCCGGACCTTTATTCAACCCACCCAAAGACTTAGAGAACAAGGGGTGCGAATGAAATTATCAGCTGTTAAAAGCGTGGTTAAGGGTAAAAAGATTATTTTAGTCGATGATTCAATTGTTCGGGGGACAACGAGTAAACACATTGTTAGATTGTTAAAAGAAGCTGGAGCTGCTGAAGTTCATTTGCGAATTGCGTCACCACCTCTTAAATACCCTTGTTTTTATGGGATTGATATTCAAAAGCAATCTGAATTAATTGCCGCAAATAAATCAATTGAAGAAATGAAGGCTATTATTGGGGCAGACTCATTAGCATTTCTAAGTGAAGCTGGATTAATTGCTTCAATTGGTTTGAATTTAGATGCCCCATATTCAGGACTATGTATGGCTTACTTTAATGGTGATTATCCAACGCCATTATATGATTACGAGGATGAGTATTTAGCAAACTTAACGACAGAAAAGTGAGGACTTCAAAATGGTAAATGCTTATCAAAAATCGGGTGTTGATGTGAATGCAGGGTATGACGTCGTTAATCGAATTAATAAACAAATGTCACTGGTAAATGAAACAAGTTCAGTTGGTGGATTTGGAGGACTCTTTGATCTCAGTCGATTAGGTATTATAGAGCCACTTATGGTTTCAGGTACTGATGGCGTTGGCACCAAATTGATGGTTGCCTTTGAAACAAATCGACATGACACAATTGGGATTGATTGTGTGGCTATGTGTGTTAATGACATTGTTGCTCAGGGTGCAACGCCTCTATACTTTTTGGACTACTTAGCGACTGGCAAAACTGAACCTCAAAAAATTGAAAGTATTATTTCTGGGGTAATTAAAGGATGTCAAACAGCACATATGAATCTTATTGGTGGTGAAACAGCTGAAATGCCAGGGATGTATCAAAAAACACATTATGATATGGCCGGATTTGCGGTTGGTGTTGTTGAAAAAAGTCAATTAATAGATGGTCATTCAATTCAAGAAAATGACATTTTAATTGGAATTTCGTCAACCGGTATTCATTCAAATGGATTCTCACTTGTTAGAAAGATATTTCTTGAAGACATGGCTTTTAATTTAGATGAAGCTTTACCAGAAATACCTAATGAATCACTTGCTGAAATATTAATGACACCAACAAAAATTTATGTAGATGATCTGATTCCTTTATTTCAAGATAATTTGATTAAAGGCGCAGCACATATTACAGGTGGTGGCTTTATTGAAAATATACCAAGAATGTTACCAGAAGGGCTAAAAGCAACAATTAATCTAGGATTATGGCCAGTACTACCAATTTTTGATGCCATCTCTAGATACGGTGAGATACCCCATTCAGAGATGTATGAAATTTTTAATATGGGTATTGGAATGGTTTTGGCTGTTGATAAAGCTAACGTTGAACAGGTGCTGACACAATTAAATAAAGAAACTGTACACGCTTATGAAATAGGCAGTATAGAAATTAAAAATACTGATCAAACGGTCGAATTGGTAGGTAAATAAAATGGTCAAAGTAGCAATTTTTGCATCAGGGACCGGTTCTAATTTTGAATTTATTGCAGATAATCAGGCATTAAAAGATGCAGGATTAGAAATTGAAGTTTTAGTTTGTGATCGACCAAAAGCGGCTGTCATTAAAAAGGCAGCACGTAGAGGAATTCCAACCTTTATTATTCAACCTAAAGACTTTGAAAATCGTAGTCATTATGAACAAGTGATTGTTAATGAATTAGCTAAGTATCAAATCGACACCATTTTATTGGCGGGTTATATGCGTGTGATTACAAGTACATTATTGAGTAAGTATCCGATGGAAATTATTAATATTCATCCCGCAATGTTACCCCTTTTTCCAGGTATTCATGGAATTGAGGATGCGTATAAGGCAGGTGTTAGTGTAACTGGTGTGACGATACACTACATTGACGAAGGTGTTGATACGGGGCCAATTATAGCGCAACAAAGTATTCCTATTTTACCAAATGAAACACTTGAACAATTGGAAAGTAAGATTCATGATGTTGAACACCAACTATATCCAAAGGTGATTCTAAATTTATTAAACAATAAAAAGGGAGATTAATAAGATGAAAAGAGCTTTGATAAGTGTATCTGATAAAACTGGTGTTGCAGACTTCGCTCAGGGATTAATCAAACGTGGATTTGAAATTATTTCAACTGGTGGTACGTTTAATATTTTAAAGGATGCCGATATCGCTGTAATTAGAATTGAAGATGTGACTCACTTTCCAGAAATGCTTGATGGACGAGTTAAAACATTACACCCAATGATTCATGGTGGGTTATTAGCAAGGCGTGACAATCCAGCTCATATGGCTAAATTAGAAGAAGAACATATTGCCTTAATCGATTTAGTTTGTGTAAACTTATATCCCTTTAAAGAAACGATTGAAAAACCTGGTATTACTGAGTCAGAAGCTATTGAGCAAATCGATATTGGTGGGCCTTCAATGTTGCGTTCTGCTGCCAAAAATTTTGAATCTGTTTATGTTGTTGTCGATAAAGCTGATTATCCGTCTGTTTTAGATAAACTCGATGATGATAAAATGGATAATCAGTTTCGTCGACAATTAGCAGCTAAAGCGTTTAGACACACGGCTGCATATGATACTTTAATATCATCTTATTTAACAAAAGAATTAGAAATTGAATTTCCTGAAAAATTGTCATTAACATATGATTTCAAACAAGGAATGCGTTATGGTGAAAATGCACATCAAAAAGCGGCTTTCTATCAATCAGCTTTACCAAATGCTTTTTCGATTGCTGCCGCTAAACAATTACATGGTAAAGAGTTATCGTATAACAATATTAAAGATGCCGACGCTGCTTTAAAAGTTGTCTCAGAATTTAAGCAACCTGCTGTCGTTGCGATGAAACATATGAATCCTTGTGGGGTTGGTACTGGAGAAACGATTAATGCTGCATGGAAAAAAGCATTTGATGCTGATAAAACGTCAATTTTCGGAGGCATTATTGCCTTAAATCGTGAAGTTGATTTAGAAACAGCAACTGAATTACATCATTTATTCCTTGAAATTATTATCGCACCAAACTTCACAGATGCTGCATATGATATTTTAGCTAAGAAGAAAAATCTTCGTGTTATGACAATTGATTTCAGTCAAAAGGACCAAGCTGATAAATATGAATATGTCTCAGTGATGGGTGGCTTACTTGTTCAAGAACGTGATCAAGTCATTGACCAAATGGAAGAATTAAAAACGGTAACTGAAAAATTACCAACAAGTGATGAAAAAGAAGCAATATTATTCGCTCAAAGAATTGTGAAGCATGTTAAGAGTAATGCGATTGTAATTGCAACTAAGGATCAAACACTTGGAATTGGTGCGGGTCAAATGAACCGTGTCGGATCGGTTAAAATTGCGTTAGAGCAAGCACTAGAACATGGGATGGTAGAACCATTTGTCTTAGCTTCAGATGCTTACTTCCCAATGGATGATAGTGTTGAATATGCTGCTGATCATGGTATTACGGCAATTATTCAACCGGGAGGGTCAATTAAAGACCAAGAGTCAATTGATATGGCTAATCGCAAAAATATTGCTATGGTATTTAGTGGCCGTCGTCATTTCAAACATTAAATTGTTAAAATGAGTCTATCTTTTTAACCTATGAAAGGATTATTTTAAATAATGAAAATTTTAGTTATTGGTTCTGGCGGACGTGAACATGCCATCGCACGTAAATTTATTGAAAGTGATACTGTCTCAGATGTTTACTGTTTACCCGGAAACCCTGGGATGAATAACAACGGGATTAAATCTGTGGGTATTGATATCACTAATTGGATTGGCATGACAACCTTTGTCCGTGAAAATGACATTGATTGGACTTTTGTTGGACCAGAAATTCCACTGATAGATGGCATAACTGATTTTTTTCGTGAAGAAAACCTAGTTATATATGGGCCTTCAAAAGCCGCTGCCCAGTTAGAGGGGTCAAAGGAATTTGCGAAACAAGTTATGGCGTCAGCCAATATCCCGACAGCTAACTATCAGACATTTACCGATTACCAGACTGCATTAGATTATATGACGCACCAATCATTCCCAATAGTTATTAAAGCAAATGGATTAGCTGGTGGTAAGGGCGTTATTATTGCTCAAGATCTATCAGAAGCAACTGATGCTTTGCGTTCATTTTTAGTCCAACAACAATTTAATACAACAGAAGTATTAATTGAAGAGTACCTTGAGGGTGAAGAATTTTCATTGATGGCATTTATTGATCGAGATAAAGTTTATCCGATGCCAATTTCTCAAGACCATAAACGGGCATTTGAGGGAGATAATGGTCCTAATACCGGCGGAATGGGCGCATATTGTCCAGTTCCACAAATTTCAGAAGATGTTGTTACGGAATCAATTGAAAAAATTGTTCAGCCAACAGCGGATGAAATGATGAAACGTGGTATTCCATTCACAGGTATTTTATATGTGGGAGTAATTTTAACTAAAGACGGTCCAAAAGTAATTGAATACAATGTTCGGTTTGGCGACCCCGAAACTGAAGTCGTATTACCAAGATTAAAAACGGATTTTGCATTAGTTATTTCAAAATTATTGCAGCATGAAAGTCCATCTTTACAATGGGAAACAGAGGGAATCACTCTAGGTGTCGTTATTGCCGCTGATGGGTATCCAGAAAATCCTGAAAAAAATATTACATTACCCAATTTAAGTGACTTTAAGTCACTTTCCAACAGAATTGATTTTGCAGGTGTAAAATTAGTTGATAAGAAATTAGTTAGTGCAGGTGGACGCATTTATATTATGCATGAATCAGGCGTAGACATGGCAGATGCACAACAGAAACTTTATCAGTTAATTGCTGATTTTGAAGCACACAAAACATTTTACAGAATGGATATTGGTTATAGGGCGAATCTAAAATAAAAAAACGTTCATGTTTACTTATAGTACAAGTAAGCATGAACGTTTTATGAGTTTATGACAGATTAATTAGTGACAATTGAAACATTTGCGGCCTGTAAACCACGGCTACCTTCTTTAATTTCAAATGTTACATTTTGACCAGTTCCAAGTACTTTAAATGCGTCAGATTGTATAGCGGTATAATGGACAAATATCTCTTTTTCATCACCATAAGCAATGAATCCATAACCTTTTTGTGCGCTAAACCATTCAACAATGCCAGATTCCATATCAAACGCCTCCCAAAATTGGTCGTAAAGTTTAAGTACTTCTACAGTATAGGTAACTTTAACCAGTAGTGCAACTAATGACAATCGCAGTTTTCTCAGTTATACTTAAAAGAACTTAATATGAAGGGATGATCAATTTGAACGATATAGAAATTGCACAAAAAAACGTGATGAAACCAATCGAAGAAGTAGCTAACGAGATTGGTTTGAAAAAAACTGATATTGAACCATATGGTAATTTTAAGGCAAAAATAAACTTACCTTTAGATTTACCTAAAAATAAAAATTCTAAGTTAATTCTCGTTACAGCAATTAGTCCCACTCCAGCTGGAGAAGGTAAATCAACCGTAACAGTTGGTTTAGGGGATGCTATGCATCGTTTGAATGAGAAAGTTATGATTGCTCTCAGAGAACCTTCTTTAGGTCCTGTTATGGGGATGAAGGGTGGCGCAACTGGTGGTGGTTATTCTCAAGTTGTCCCAATGGAAGATATTAATTTACACTTTACAGGTGATATGCATGCTTTAACAACTGCAAATAATACACTTGCTGCTTTGATTGATAATCATATTCAGCAAGGTAACGATTTAAAAATTGATCAAAGACGTATCATTTGGAAACGAGTACTTGATATTAACGATCGTGCATTACGCCATGTTGTAGTAGGCCTTGGTGGCCCAATGCAAGGGATACCTAGAGAAGATGGATTTGATATTACAGTTGCCAGTGAATTAATGGCTATTTTGTGTTTGTCAAAAGATATTAAAGATCTAAAATCAAGAATCAGTGATATTGTTGTAGCATACAATATAGATAAAAAACCAATTACAGTTGCTGATTTAGGTGTAACTGGTGCAATTAGTTTGTTATTAAAAGATGCAATTAAACCTAATTTAGTTCAGACTTTAGAGCATACACCTGCCATTATTCACGGCGGACCTTTTGCTAATATCGCACATGGCTGTAATAGTGTTCTTGCAACACAAACTGCCTTACAATTGGGCGACTATGCAATTACGGAAGCGGGATTTGGGGCTGACTTAGGTGCTGAAAAATTTCTTGATATCAAAACACCAATCTTAGGTAAGACACCTGATACAATTGTTCTTGTTGCTACAATCCGCGCTTTGAAAATGCATGGCGGAGTTGCTAAAACTGAATTGAATACTGAAAATGTTGCTGCTTTAAAAGCAGGATTTGTTAATTTAAAGAAGCATGTTGAAAGTATGCAGCGTTATGGCATTCCAGTTGTTGTTGCTATTAACAAGTTTACTGCTGATACAGATCTTGAAGTCCAAACTTTGATTGAACTTACCTCTGAAATTGGTGTTTCCGCTATACCTGCAGATGTTTGGGGACAAGGTGGTGCCGGTGCTCTTGATTTAGCAAAAAAGGTGATTGAAACAACGAATGAGATTCATGAATTTAAAGCATTGTACGAGGCTGATGATTCTGCTGAAACTAAAATTGAAAAAATTGTTAAAACGATTTATGGTGGCGCTAAAGTTGAATATGCACCTAAAGCAAAACAGCAATTACGTCAGTTTAAAGAATTGGGATGGGATAAATTACCTATTTGTATGGCAAAAACACAGTATTCATTGTCAGATAATGCTAAACTGTTAGGAGCACCTACGGAATTTACAATTCATATACGTGAATTTAATCCTAAATTAGGATCGCGTTTCTTAGTTGCACTAACTGGAAATGTCCTAACGATGCCTGGATTACCTAAAGATCCAGCTGCAAATCATATGGATATTGACGATAATGGCCTAATTTCAGGGTTATATTAATTAAGAATTAAGAGGATTTAATATGATTTTATATGCATTATTAGCAATAATTATTTTAGTTGTAGATCAAGTAGTGAAATACGTGGTTTCAGCTAATATTGCGTTGAACACGAGTCAAACAGTTATACCTAATTTTTTATCGATTGCTAATATTAGAAACGATGGTGCAGCTTGGAGTTTACTGGCTGGAAAACAATGGTTCTTTTTTATTGTTTCTGTTTTAGCATTAGGATTAATGATTTATTACTTTTATAAATATAGAACAAACATGGGCTATAAGTTCAGCATTACATTGATGATTGCTGGAACATTAGGCAACTTTATTGATCGATTGAGATTTGGTTATGTTGTTGATATGTTTCAAACAGATTTTGTTAACTTTCCAATTTTTAACGTGGCGGATACTGCGTTAACAGTTGGCGTTATCATTTTATTAATAATTGTTTTAAAGGAAGACGATAAATGACAGAATTAGTAATTCAAGATGAGACAGGACGTCTCGATAAGGTTATTGCGAAGTTAATGCCTGAAATATCTAGATCAAAAGTACAACGCTGGATTGAAAGTGGCGATATTTTAGTTAATGGTAAAACAGAAAAGACTAAATATGCCGTCCAACCAGGAGATAAAATTAATTTAGTAGAACCTGAACCAGTTGAGTTAGATTTAATACCACAAGATATCCCATTAGACATTGTTTATGAAGATGATGATGTTATTGTTGTGAATAAACCGCAAGGTATGGTTGTTCATCCATCACCGGGGCATGCAGATGGTACATTAGTTAATGCATTATTATTCCATAGTCCTTTATCAACAATTAATGGTGCCTTTAGACCAGGAATTGTTCATCGAATTGATAAGGATACTTCTGGACTTTTAATGGTTGCTAAAAATGATAAAGCACATCAATCATTAGCTGCTCAATTGAAAGCAAAAACGAATATTCGTGAATATATTGCTTTAGTACACCAACCGATTAAAGAAGAATCAGGAATTATTAAAGCACCACTCGGTCGTTCACCAAAAGATCGTATGAAGCAAGCGGTTGTTAAAGATGGACGTCCAGCAGTGACACATTTTAAAGTGGAAAAAAATTATGAAAACTACTCACTTATTAAGTGTCAGTTAGAAACAGGTCGTACACATCAAATTCGTGTTCACATGCAATATATTGGGCACCCAGTTGTAGGTGATCCCTTATATGGGTCACGTAAAACAATTAAAGGGCATGGTCAATTTTTACATGCAGCTAAGCTTGGATTTAAGCATCCAACAACGGGTAAAGAGCTTATTTTTGAAGTACCAATCCCACCTATTTTTAAAAGTACGCTGGATTATCTTGACAAAACAAACGCTATCAGGTAACATGAAAATCAATAAAGTTCCTTTAAAATAGTCCTGTGAGACTAAAAGGTAATGTGCGAATAGATTTCTTTTCTAGAAGTCTGCCTCTTAGTCTAAGTATTTTTAGATTAGGGGGCTTTTTTATTGGAAAAAAGGAGGAATACTAGATGGCAAAAGAAGTAGTAGATTCGTTAGGTATGAAACGTGCTTTAACCAGAATGACATACGAAATTATTGAAAAGAATAAAGGTATTGATAATCTGGTACTGATTGGAATCAAAACAAGAGGCATCTATTTAGCAAGACGAATTGCGGATCGCTTAAAACAACTTGAAGGTGCTGATGTTTCAGTGGGTTCACTAGATATTGCACTTTATCGTGATGACCGACATGATGCAAGTTTAGGTAATGAACCAACTGTTAATACGCAAGGTGAACAAATTGATTTTGATATTACAGGTAAGCAAGTTATATTAATTGATGATGTTTTATATACTGGACGTACAATTAGAGCTGCACTTGATGCTTTAATGGATCAAGGAAGACCTCAAACTATTAATTTAGCCGTTCTTGTTGATCGAGGCCATAGAGAATTACCAATAAGAGCTGATTATGTTGGGAAAAATATTCCTACCTCGTCAGATGAACAAGTATCAGTTTCAGTAGAAGAAATTGATGGCAAAGACTCAATTGAAATTGAAAGAATTAAATAATAAATCGTTAAGATGTTCCAGAGAGAGCAAACGATTTAGAAATCTATTAGGGAATAACGTAGGCCCAAACTAGATTTCAACTTCGAACGCATCTCTCTATAGAGGTGCGTTTTTTATATAGAAAGGAAATGAGAAAATGAAAGAAAAGTTTAGAAATGATGATGCTGTACTTGATATCCATGATAGACCATCATTTGGGCAATGGATGGGATTATCAATTCAACATTTGTTCACGATGTTTGGAGCAACAGTTTTAGTACCTATTCTAGTCGGTTTGAACCCAAGTATTGCTTTATTTAGTTCAGGTGTAGGTACTTTGGTTTATATCGGAATTACAAATGGTAAAATTCCAGCTTACCTTGGTTCAAGTTTTGCTTTTATTGCGGTTATGCAAATGTTAATGAAAACATCCGGTTATCCGGCGGTTGCTCAAGGAACGATTGCAGCTGGATTAGTTTATCTGATTGTTTCAATTATTATCGGAAAAGTTGGTTCAGGTTGGCTTGATCGTATTTTACCACCAGTTGTCGTGGGGCCAGTTGTCATGGTCATCGGATTATCTATGGCAACAACAGCAGCAAGTAACGCGATGTTAAAATCGGGTACTTATGATATTAAATATGTTTGGGTCGCAATCTTCACCCTGGCCATTACAATATTTTTCAATATGTATCTTAAAGGATTCATTAGTTTAATTCCCATTTTATTAGGAATTGTCTGTGGCTACATTATGGCCGTCTTATGTGGAATCGTTGATTTTTCTACGGTAGAAAAGGCAAATTGGCTTACATTACCTGCATTCGATGTTGCATTTATAAATTACCAACCTAAAATTTATTGGAGCGCCATTATTGGTATGGCACCAATCGCATTTGTCACAATGACTGAGCATATGGGTCATATAATGGTTTTAAATAAATTAACGAAAAGAAACTTTTTCAAGGATCCTGGACTAAATAGAACCCTTTTCGGTGATGGTGTATCATCAATTATTGCTGGATTTGTTGGAGGTCCTCCAACAACTTCGTACGGTGAAAATATTGGTGTTTTAGCCATGACTAAGGTTCATAGTATTTGGGTGATTGGTGGCGCCGCATTCTTCGCCATTGTCTTTAGTTTCGTTGGAAAAATTAGTGCTTTGATTCAAAGTATTCCAGGACCAGTTATTGGTGGTATTAGTTTTCTACTCTTTGGTGTTATTGCTTCAAGTGGGTTAAGAATCTTAATCGATAATCAAATTGATTATGATAAAAAGCATAATCTGATGATTACTGCCAGTATCCTAGTGTTAGGAATTGGTGGCATGTACTTAAAAGTAGGCGATTTACAATTAACAAGTATTGCACTTGCAACAGTAGTAGGTATTGCACTAAACCTTATTTTACCTAAAGAAGCTAAAAGCGAAAAATAATAGGAGATGATATTTTGTTAGATAAAAAGACAAATTTAGTTCAGTTACAACATTTAGTATCAATCGAGGATCTATCTACAGAAGAAGTTGAAGCATTAATTGAAAGAGCTGAAAAGTTTAAACGAAATCCGTCATTATTTAACTTAAAACATCCTATCTTTACAACAAATTTATTTTTTGAAAATAGTACCAGAACACATAGTAGCTTTGAAGTAGCTGAGCAACGTATGAAATTAAACATTGTCTCATTTAATCCAAGTATTAGTGCACTCAGTAAAGGTGAAACTTTATACGATACTGTTTTAACAATGGGTGCTATTGGGACTCAAATCGCAGTTATCCGCCATCCTGAGAATGAATATTATCAACAATTAATTGGTGATAATGATTTGGGAGTTGGTATTATCAATGGTGGAGATGGGAGTGGACAACATCCTTCACAATGTTTACTCGATATGATGACGATTAAAGAAGAGTTTGGGACATTTAAAGACTTAAAAGTTGCAATTGTAGGAGATTTAACTAATTCGAGAGTTGCTAAAAGTAATATGCAATTATTAAAAAAATTAGGTGCTTCATTATACTTTTCAGGTCCAAAGGAATGGTTTTCTGAAGAATTTGAAGCATACGGTCAGTATTTAGAAATGGACGAATTAGTTGGTGAAGTTGATGTTATGATGATGCTACGTGTCCAACATGAGCGTCATACGGATGATAGTAAATTTTCGAAAAAGAATTATCATGAAAAATTTGGATTAAGTATTGAACGCGGTAAAAAATTAAAAAAACAAACAATTATTATGCATCCGGGTCCGATTAATAGAGATGTAGAATTAGCCAGTGAATTAGTTGAATGTGAACAATCACGATTTGTAAAACAAATGACGAATGGGGTATTTGTTAGAATGGCCATTTTAGAAGCTGTCATTAACGGACGTCATTTAATGGAGGCTAATAGAGCATGAAGAAATTAATTAAAAACGGAACCGTTTTTTTGAATCATAGTTTTAGCCAACAAGATATCTTGATTGAAGACGACAAAATTAAAGCAATTGGCACTAATTTAGCTGATGAACTGTTAAATGTTGATTTAGTTATTGATGCAGAACATTTAATTGTTGTACCCGGGTTAATTGACGTTCATGTCCATTACAGGGAACCTGGATTTGAATACAAAGAGACGATTAAGACAGGAAGTCAGGCCGCTGCCCGAGGTGGTTTTACCACAGTAGGAGCCATGCCTAATTTAGATCCTGTTCCTGATACGTTAGAACATTTTGCTGAAATAAAGCGACGTAATCAAAAAGACGGACAAGTACATATTTCCCAATATGCTGCAATTACCAAAGGTAGAACTTCTGAAGAATTAGTAAATTTTGGAGAATTAAAAAAAGCCGGGGCATTCGCCTTTACAAATGATGGCTCAGGTATTCAGACAGCTGGAACAATGTATCTTGCAATGAAAGAAGCAGTAAAGGTTAATTTACCACTTGTCTCTCATGTTGAAGATAACTCATTATTATTTGGTGGCGTCATGAACGAAGGTGTTCGTGCAAAAAATCTAGGGCTACCTGGTATTATGGGGGTTGTAGAATCATCACAATTAGCCCGAGATTTAATGCTTGCACAAAAAACGGGTGTTCACTATCATATGTGTCACGTTTCTACAAAAGAAAGTGTGGAATTAATTCGACTTGCTAAGAGTCATGGAATTAATGTTTCCTGTGAAGTTTCACCACATCATTTATTATTAACGGATTCAGACATTCATATGGATAATGGTAATTTTAAAATGAACCCCCCATTACGAACTGAAGAAGATCGCCTAGCTTTGATCGAGGGATTATTAGATGGCACAATCGATATGATTGCGACAGATCATGCACCACATAGTGAAGATGAAAAACGCGGTAGCATGCTTAATGCCGCTTTTGGTATAACTGGAAGTGAAACGGCCTTTCCGTTGTTATATACAAGAATGGTTAAAACAGGGATTTTAACATTAGCCCAACTTATTGTTCTAATGAGTGAAGCGCCAGCCAAACAGTTTAATCTAAATGGTGGTACGTTTGAGCCTGGTTCAGTAGCAGATATTGCAATTTTTGATATCAAAAATGAGCAAACAATTAATGAAGCAGATTATGTCTCAAAAGGTAAAAATAGTCCTTTTACAGGGCAAAAAATTTATGGGAAAACAATGTTAACGCTAGTTAGCGGTGAAATCAAATATGATAGTCGAAAGGTTGAGTAAATCATGAAACGATTCTTAATTTTAGAAGACGGAAGTATTTTTAAAGGATTTAGTTTTGGAGCAATGGCCTCAACTACTGGCGAAGTCGTTTTTACGACTGGAATGACAGGGTACCAAGAAACGATTACAGATCAATCATTCAGTAATCAAATTATCACGTTTACTAATCCTATTATTGGTAATTATGGTGTTAATTTGGATGATTATGAATCAATAGAACCTTCATGCAAGGGCGTTATCGTTAATAATGTTGCTAGGGTTTCTAGCAATTGGCGTCAACAATTAACCTTAGATGAATTTTTAAAACAGAAGGATATTCCTGGAATATATGGCATTGATACACGCGAATTAACAAAGAAATTACGAAATGTAGGAACGATGAAAGGAAGCATTATTGATTCCGATGCTGATTTAAATCATGCCTTTGATGCAATGAGTGCAACTGTACTCAACCAAAATATCGTCCAACAAGTTTCAACGATTAAACCCTATCCTAATCCTGGAACAAAATTAAACATTGTATTAGTCGATTTTGGGTTAAAGCACAGTATTTTGCGAGAGTTATCTAAGCGTGATTGCAACGTAATTGTTTTACCGTATAATGCAACTGCAAAACAAATATCTGATTTACAACCTGATGGTGTCCTATTATCGAATGGGCCAGGGGATCCCAAAACTTTACCGGAGGTTGTTGAGATGATCAAAATGATACAACCTAAATTTCCGATTTTTGGTATTTGTTTAGGACATCAGTTACTAGCACTAGCAAACGGTGCAGATACATATAAAATGAAATTCGGACATCGTGGATTTAATCATCCGGTTAGAGAAATTGCAACTGGACGAATTGATTTCACCTCACAAAATCATGGATTTGCGGTGGATAGCGATTCTATCGATTCAGATAAACTGATAGTGACACATCGTGAAATTAATGACGAGTCTGTTGAAGGAATTAAACATAAAACTGATCCAGCATTTAGTGTCCAATTTCATCCGGATGCTGCGCCTGGTCCACATGATGCAGATTATTTATTTGATGAATTTATTGAAATGATAAACCGAGTTGGGAGAAAATAAATATGCCTAAGAGAAATGATATCCATAAAATAATGGTTCTTGGATCTGGTCCTATTATTATTGGTCAGGCCGCAGAGTTTGATTATTCTGGTACACAAGCTTGTTTATCTTTAAAAGAAGAGGGTTACGAAGTTGTTTTAGTGAATTCCAATCCAGCTACAATTATGACGGATAAAGAAGTTGCAGACGAAGTGTACATTGAACCTTTAACGGTAGAATCAGTTTCAGGTATTTTACGTAAAGAGTATCCAGATGCCATTGTACCAACTTTAGGTGGTCAAATTGGCCTTAATTTAGCTATGGAATTGTCTCAATCAGGTATATTAGATGAATTAAACATTGAATTATTAGGTACTAAATTAAAATCAATTGATCAAGCTGAAGATCGTGAACAATTTAAACAATTAATGCAAGAGTTAAATGAACCCGTTCCGGAATCACTAACTGTTGAAACCTTAGAGAGTGCGCTAGAATTTGCAGATATTGCAGGATACCCAGTTATTGTTAGACCTGCATTTACAATGGGTGGGACTGGTGGTGGTCTATGTAAAACAGCTGAAGAACTTAGTAAAACGGTTGTTAATGGATTAGAGCTATCACCAACAACACAATGCTTGATAGAAAAGAGTATTGCAGGATACAAGGAAATTGAATTTGAGGTTATGCGAGACCACGCTGATAATGCAATTGTTGTTTGTAGCATGGAAAATTTTGATCCTGTTGGTATTCATACAGGAGACTCTATTGTCTTTGCACCAACTCAAACCTTATCTGATAGAGAGTATCAGATGTTACGAGACGTATCCTTGAAATTAATTAGGGCCTTAAAAATAGAAGGTGGTTGTAATGTACAACTTGCTCTAGATCCTCATAGTTTTAAATATAATATTATAGAAGTTAATCCGCGTGTAAGTCGTTCATCAGCATTAGCTTCAAAAGCAACGGGATACCCAATTGCGAAGATAGCTGCCAAAATAGCAGTTGGATTGAATTTAGATGAGATTTTAAATCCAGTGACTAAAACAACTTTTGCTGAATTCGAACCAGCATTGGACTACGTTGTTGCTAAAATACCACGTTGGCCATTTGATAAGTTCAATCGAGCAAATCGTTCACTTGGAACGCAAATGAAGGCAACTGGTGAGGTTATGGCAATTGGTCGTAATATGGAAGAAAGCTTGTTAAAAGCAGTTCGATCTTTAGAAATTGATGAAGATTACTTGTGCTTAGATAATGCTCAAAATGCAACTGACTCCCAACTTGAAAACCAGTTGGTTAATGCAACTGACCAGAGATTGTTTTATTTAACAGAAGCAATACGTCGCGGGTACACAATTGAAGAAATTGAAAAACTAACAAAAATAAATTTAGTCTTTTTGGATAAATTAAAACACATAGTCGAAATTGAAATGTCGCTAAGTATCAATATTAAAGATATTGACGTCCTTATTGAAGCTAAAAAACATGGTTTTAGTGATAAAGTTATTGCTGATATTTGGCACGAAACTTCGGAGGATATTAGAAAGTTTAGAATAGAAAATAATATTATTCCAGTTTATAAAATGGTTGATACCTGTGCTGCGGAATTTGAATCAGCCACACCATACTTTTATAGTACGTACGAACATGAGAATGAGAGTTTAAAGAGTAAAAAACAAGCAATTATGGTTATTGGTTCTGGTCCCATTAGAATTGGTCAAGGTGTTGAATTTGATTACGCAACAGTTCATTGTGTTAGAGCTATCCGTGACGCAGGATATGAAGCAATTATCATGAATAGTAATCCAGAAACCGTTTCAACTGATTTTTCAATCGCTGATAAATTATATTTTGAACCATTAACATTGGAAGATGTTTTAAATGTGATTGATGTTGATAAACCTTTAGGTGTAATCGTTCAGTTTGGTGGACAGACAGCAATTAATCTTGCTGCGGGATTACAACAGTATGGCATTAAAATATTAGGAACGTCTGTTAACAATTTGGATCGTGCTGAGGATAGAGAGTCATTCAACCGAGCGATTAAGCATCTAGGATTAAAACAACCCATTGGTAAGACTGCAATAACACAAGAAGATGTGCTTAAGCGAGCAACAGAAATCGGTTATCCCGTTCTTGTTAGACCTAGCTATGTTTTAGGTGGACGTGCAATGGAGATTGTTCAAAATCAGGTTGAACTCGAATTATATTTGCTAAATAACGTTAAAATCGCACCACAACATCCAATCTTAATTGATAGTTATCTTGAAGGTATTGAGTGTGAAGTAGATGCAATTTGTGATGGTGTTTCTGTCTTAATTCCAGGAATTATGGAGCATATTGAACATGCTGGAATTCATTCAGGCGACTCAATGGCTGTATATCCATCACAACATCTATCAGACAAGATTAAAGCAGAAATCGTTAATGCAACTAAAAAGATTGCACTTGAACTAAAATGTGTGGGATTAATGAACCTTCAATTTATTGTGCATCAAGATGAACTTTATATTTTAGAAGTTAATCCACGTGCCAGTCGTACCGTTCCATTTTTAAGTAAAGTAACAGGTATTAAAATGACCCAGGTAGCGACTAAAATTATATTAGGTTATGATTTGCAAGAACAAGGTTACCAGGATGGTTTATACCCAGAATCTAGTTCTGTTCATGTAAAAGCGCCTGTGTTCTCATTTAGTAAATTGAATGATGTTGATCCATTTCTAGGACCAGAAATGAAATCAACCGGGGAAGTTATGGGAACGGATCAAACATTTTCTAAAGCACTCTGCAAAGCATTAGTAGCCGCTAATATTAGTTTATCAGGTAATGGTTCCGTATTAGTAAATGTTAACGACAAAAATAAAAATGCTATATTACCACTTGTTCAACGATTTGTTTTACTTGGTTACAAAGTTTTAACATTACCAAAAATGGTTGATTTCTTTTTAGATAATCAGATTAAAACGTTTACCAGTACAGAGGCATTAAGCGTTAACCGACAATTAGATGATATTAATAATTTGTTACAAACTGGAACCGTTCAATTTGTTATCGATACACTATCAGATGATCACGATAAAGCATCATATGGTTATCAAACGCGTAAAATATCAGTAATGCAACATATTCCATTGTTTACATCTTTACAAACTGTTGATGTACTTATTCAAGCGTTAGAAAGCCAGTCATTTTCAGTAGCAGCACTATAAAAATTAAGGGGAGTAGATAATGATTAATCGACCTATCATTGCTTTAGATTTTCAGAATAGAATGCAAACGACAGATTTTTTACAGTTATTTCCTCAAGATGAACAACTATTTGTTAAAGTTGGTATGGAATTGTTTTACAGTGAAGGAACTCGTTTTGTTGAAGAATTAATTGATCAGGGGCATGACATTTTTCTTGATTTAAAATGTCATGATATTCCAAATACTGTTCGGCAAACTATGACCAGTTTAAGTCGACTAGGTATTTCATTAACAACAGTCCATGCGGCTGGTGGCGTTGAAATGATGAAATATGCATTAGATGGATTAGACCAAGGTAATTCCTCAATAAAAATGCCGAAAATAATCGCAATTACACAATTAACTTCTACCAGCCAAGAACAACTAGAAACGGAACAATTGGTTGAACGACCATTAATTGAAAGTGTCGTTAATTACGCTAAGTTAACAGAATTAGCTGGATTAGCGGGTGTTGTTTGTTCAGCACAAGAAGCTAAAATAATTAAGGAAGCAACTTCCAAAAACTTTTTGGCAGTCACACCTGGAATACGATTGGAAGGGCAGGCAGTAAGTGATCAAAAAAGAGTAATGACACCAGCTGCTGCAAAAAGAAATCAAAGTAGCGCCATCGTTGTCGGACGATCAATAACGCAAGCAGTAGATCCGTTTGCTGCTTACCAAGCAATCAAAAAAATGTGGGAGGAAGCTTAAATGAATTTAGCAGAGACAGTTGCCAGTGATTTATTAGAGATTGGTGCCGTAACTTTATCGCCAAAGAAGCCGTTTATTTGGGCAAGTGGACTAAAAAGTCCAATTTATTGTGATAATCGGTTAACGATTAGTTATCCTGAAATTCGTACTAGAATCGCTAAAGGCATAGCAGGTATTATTCGTGAAAAATATCCTGATACAGAGGTAATTGCAGGAACGGCAACTGCAGGAATACCCCATGCAGCATGGATTGCTAATGAATTAAATTTACCGTTAATTTATGTTAGAACAAAGCCTAAAGATCATGGTACTGGTCAACAAATTGAAGGACGATTAATCAAAGGACAAAAAACTATTTTAATTGATGATCTCATTTCAACTGGTGGAAGTGTTATTCAAGCAGTTAATGCAGCAAAAAATGAAGGCGCTGATGTTCTAGGTGTCATCGGTATTTTTAGTTATGAACTAGCGGCAAGTACGACAAATTTTGCTGATATTAAAACACCTTTTGAGACATTAACTAATTATTCAACACTTATTAAAGTAGCTAAGGAACAAGAAAAAATTAATTCTGATGAAAAATTATTATTGGATAAATGGCGTATCAATCCAAGTAATTGGTTATAGTAAAAAAGTTTCAACTAAGAATAATTTCTTAGTTGAAACTTTTTATTTACGACGCATAGCCATAATTTTTTGTAAGTCTGGTGTAATAAAGGTTGAGTTTTGACCTTCGTAGACAACAAAACCTGGCTTTGAGCCATTGGGCTTTTTAATCCGTTTAACTTGGATATAATCTACTGGAACAGATGCTGATTGACGATATTTTGAGAAATAAGCAGCTAAGTTAGCCGCTTCTGTGACTGTTTCATCACTAGGATTAGAACTGTGAATAATTACATGGGAACCAGGAATGTTTTTAGCATGTAGCCAGATGTCAGATTTATTGGCTGTCTTCATGGTTAGTTGATCATTTTGAAGATTATTCTTACCAACAGAGATAAGGGTTCCATCTGTTGCATAATATTCATCTGGTTTACTTATTTTAATTTTAATTGCTTTTTTATTTTTATTCAATTTTTGTTCTTTTAATAAACCTTGTTGTTGTAATTCAACCTTAATATCTGGTAAGTCTTTAGGTTCAGCTAACTCGATTTCTGATTGAATTTCTTCTAAGTAAGCAATTTCTTTTTTATTTAGGAGAAGTTGCTCATTAACAAATATAACTGCATTCTTTTGTTTTTGATATTTTTTAAAATATTTTTGTGCATTTTTTGAAGGTGAAATTTGATTGGATAATTGAATGGTCATTTCTTTTTCATTATCATAGAAATTAGGTAATGAAACTTCTGTCATTCCTTGTTTAACTAAGTGAAGATAAGTAGTTAATAATTCACCTTGGACCCGTAATTGATCCGCTGTTTCAGTATTTTTTAAAGTTTTTTCTAATTTTTTTTGTTTACCACGGTTCTTTTTGAGCTCATTTTTAACAACGCGGATTAAATGGCTACCTTGTTGTTGAACGCGGTCTTTATTTGCTTTATCGAGATAGTAAGTATCCAGCATTTCGCTTAATGAATCGAATTCTTGACCAGTACCAATTTCTTTATTTGGAATGGCCGAAAAATCAAGACGTTTGCCAGATAAAATAGTTGGTGTCGGTGTATCAAATTGTGTGAAGAAAGTTGACCAGCTGACACTAGGGTCTTCAACATTAGTATGAAGTGCAGTTGCAAGATCTAAACTAGATTGACCAGCGAGACCTTGATAGCTATTTTGAAGTTCCTTCGCTAGGACTTCCTTATTTGGAAACTCGGATAAAAGTTTTTTAAATGTATCAGTTGTATCTGTAAATGGATTTAATTTATCTTGAGCTGGTGGCTGACGATAGGTTGCACCAGGTATTAGCATACGATATCGATTTTGGTCTGAACTAATATGTTTAATGGTATCCAAAACCTTATCATTAGTTGGATTAATTAGTAGACAATTACTATAACGTCCCATCATTTCTAAACTTAAAATTAGAGGTTGTTCATCACCAAGTTCATTTCTAGTTAAAAATGAAAAATTAATAATACGATCATTAGCAATCTGATCAATTGCTACAAGTTGACCGCTCTCTAAATATTTACGAAGCATCATAGTAAAATTAGTTGGTGTTTTAGGATTTGAATAGGGAATATTTGTAATTTGTGCACGAGCATAACTTGAATGTGCAGATAATAGTAAGGGTTGATTCTTTCTATTTGCACGAATTGTAATAATAACCTCATTAGGGTAGGGTTGTGATATTTTTGAGACCCGACCACCGATTAGTTTGGTTCTTAGTTCACTAATCATTGCATGAGTAAAAACGCCATCAAATGACATTTAATCAACTCACTTTCTATAAAATATGTTTAATAACTACAAGTGTAACGTTTTAAACGATAAATCGCAAAGAATCATTATTGAATAGTTTTCTTGCCATTTTTAGTCTATATATTGTATAATGCAAGGTATATCGAATTTAAGGGGTCAACAAAATGAAAACAAGTCTTGAAAACTTACTATCAATTGATAAACAGTATAAAGTGATTTTACAACGTTTAACTAAAAAAAATCAATTAACAATATCTGAGTGGCAGTTATTAAAGAAAATAAGTGCTAAATTTAACACACAGGAAAAATTGGCCGTAGAAACAGATCTAGATATCTCAACACTAAGTCGACAATTAAAACGCTTAGTTGAAAAAGAAATGCTTGATAAGCATAGTATCGGTGACGATAAACGCCAATTGATTTATACAATGACTGAAATCGGCGTTGAGTCGTCAAAAGCAGTTGATAAAGGTTTTACTGAACTTGAAGCAACTATTTTTGAAAAGTGGCCAGAAGATGAACAAAATTTATTAAGAATATTATTAAATCGCTTAGACAAAAGTCTAACGAGGACTGACGTTTAAACCGTCATAAAATGAGGTGTTTAATTAATGAAAATAGCAATTGTAACAGATAGTACTTCGTACCTATCTAAAGATCAGATTGAAGAGAACAATATTACTATAATTCCTATCCCAGTCATTATTGACAATAAAATTTATAATGAAGGCGTTGATATTACAACTGAAGGATTCTATGAAAAATTAAAGACATCTGCATCCTTTCCAAGTACCTCACAGCCTTCTGTTGGGGAAATGATTAACTTATATGATAAATTAGGTAGCGAAGGCTATGATATTATTTTAAGTATTCATTTAACAAATACAATTTCAGGATTTATTGATAATTTAAAAAATATAGCACCAACAATTGAGTCAACTCGTGTGATACCGTATGATTCTGGTATCACAGTTATGTTAATGGGATATTTAGCTTTGGAAGCTGCTAAAATGGCTAAAGAAGATGCCTCTATCGATGATATCATTGCCCGATTAGATGATTTGAAGACAACGTTAGGTGAATATTTCATTGTTGATGATTTGCAAAATCTTGTACGAGGCGGTCGTTTGTCTAATGCTTCAGCCTTTATTGGAAGTGTTCTTAAAATTAAGCCAATTTTAACATTTGATAGTGTTTCAAATAAAATTGTTGCATTTGAAAAGATTAGATCAACTAAGAAGGCAATTAAGCGTGTAGAAGATTTATTTGAAGAGCATCGTGCATCTGTTGATTATCCTTTACGTGGACTTATTATTCATGCAAATGATGAAACGTCAGCAATTAAGTGGCAGACTAAAATGAAGAAGAAATATCCTGATATGACATTTGATATCAGTTACTTTGGACCAGTCATTGGGACACATTTAGGTGAAAAAGCATTAGCATTAGCGTGGATTAAAGACTTTGATCAAGCTTAAGAGTTATTAAAACTAACAACCGGTTTAATCGGTTGTTAGTTTTTTGTTTTCAAATAATAATTAAGATGTAACTGTGACTAGATAATAGTATGTCGGAGAAAATAATTTTAAGTTAATAGATAAAGTTTAAAAGCATCAAATGAGTGGTAAATTGAGACTTATCATATTAACACTATCCAACTTTAGTTAAAACACACAATTTAATGAAAGTTTAGTAGCGCAATATCTTACTGATTTTAAACAAGTCTATTTAAATTATCATTCGTTTTGTATTTGTATCTCGCTCATTTTATTTTATGTAAATATAATTTGTTCATCATAAAATATATTTACAATTATTATTCTCCAATAAATTATATAATTAACACTAATATTTGTAGATACATATCAAGCATGACGACCATAATTTGCCAAATTATGGTATTAGCTATATAAGGATTACTTAAAATCTAAAGTATTAAATATATTAGTTATTTTGTGAATAAACACTAATTTTAAATAATATGTATCATACTGTTTGATATAAGAACATTTTGCGTTCAACTTTCATTAAAGTTGAATTGTAACTCTTTAATGTGTTATTCTCTACGTATTAAACTATCCGTTATAATGAGGTGTATTTTTGAGAAAAGAAAAATATTTAGAATTAATTGAGAATGAATTACAGTACCAACCTTGGTATGCGCAGGAATACTATCAATCTAAATCTACAATCCCCCTATCCAATGCAACGTTATATCAATATTTAACAGAGTTTAGACGTTTTTTTGATTGGTTACTGGCAGAAGGTATTGTTAACGAAAAATCAATTAAGACAATCGATATTAGTGTTTTAGAACATTTAAAAAAGGAAGATATGGAACTATATAAATCCTCCCTACTTTCTAGAAGTAAATCAAATAATGCAAATAGCAACACACAACTCTCTAGGAGCACTGTAAATCGTTCTCTAACAGCGATTTCTTCATTGTTCAGGTATCTTTCTGAAGAAACGGAAAAAGAAGATGGAGAGCCATATTTTTATCGTAATGTGATGAAAAAAATTACTGTCGTAAAAGATAACGAAACGTTTGCTACACGTGCAGCAAATATTAAAGATAAATTAATGCTTGGAACTGAAGATCGTGATTATATTAACTTTATTGATCAAAAATATGCCGATTTGTTAAAGCCTAAAGGTCTTTCCTTTTTCAAACGGGATAAAGATCGCGATATTGCTATTAACGCTTTAATGCTAGGTAGTGGTTTACGGGTTTCAGAAGTTGCAAATAGTGACCTACCTGATTTAAATTTAAAAACAAATAATATTACCGTCATTCGAAAAGGTGGCAAGAAGGATACTGTGCCAATTGCACCGTGGGTAATCCCCTATCTTGTTAAATATATTGAAGTGCGTACAATGAACTATAAAGTAGATAAAATGGAAAAAGCCCTATTTTGTTCATCATATCGTGGAATTGGAAAACGCATTGAGAGTGGTACAATTGAAAAATTGGTAGCCAAGTACTCATCTGCATTTAAAGTCCGTGTTACGCCGCATAAACTACGCCATACACTCGCTTCTAAATTGTACCTAGAGACGAAGAATGAACAACTTGTAGCAACACAATTGGGTCAGAGTTCGACAAGTGCAACTGCGTTATATACCCATATGATTGATGAAGAACAACGGAATGCTATTAATAAATTATAAAATAAAAACGATTAACTCGATATTGAGTTAATCGTTTTTATTTTATGACTTTCCTTCCCATTCAGATTTGAAATTCTCAAGGAAATCTAACATAATTTGATGTCTATTTTTAGCCATTCGTTTTCCTGGTTCAGTGTTCATTGTTTCTGTAAGTGTCAATAACTTTTCGTAGAAATGGTTAATGACCGTTTGATTCTCAATATTCCTGTATTCTTCTGGGGTCATATTTCTTCTTGGACCACGATGTGGATCATATATTTTACTGCCAACATGTCCACCGTAATAAAAAGTTCTAGCAATACCGACAGCACCAATTGCATCTAATCGATCAGCATCTTGAACAACTTTTGCTTCTTCGGGCAAGTTAATAGTATTATCGTTCAATTGGTTTTTAAAAGAAATTGATTTAATAATTATTAAAATATCATTAATTTGAAGTGAAGTTAAATCAATAGATGTTAAAAAATTTGTTAAATTAGTTACTTCTTCTTTAACATTATCGACTACTTTATCATCAATTACGTCATGTAAATAACTACTAAGAACAATTATTAAATAATTGATATTATGAATTTCTGAGGCAATCGTTTTTGAATTTGTAACGACTCGTTCAATATGAGCAAAGTCATGTCCAGAAGTATCTG
The DNA here is from genome assembly GCF_056781955.1 of Dellaglioa sp. CoH-57-MRSF-20. The sequence continues at coordinate 134,477 of NZ_JBXAXV010000002.1, read as the reverse complement.
ACGCTAATTTATTTTGCGTATATATTTTAACTGCTTGAATTTGTTCTTCAGGTAGCATCCTAAATTCTCCTTAAAATAAAAAAGCTTAGAGATAAAGTCTAAACTTTTAAGATTTTTTATTAAGCTTCAAAAACAGCTTGTAATTGAGGAACAACTTGTTTTTTTCTTGAAACAACACCAGGTAATGACAATTTGTTATCAGAAAGTTTTGTGTTGAAGGCTTTTTCAACCATTTCTTTAGGTTCTCCAACAACTAATAGTTCTGAATCACTGTCTAGGATATTTGTAACTAATAGTAAGAATAAATCATAATTATTAGCTTTACTATCATCTTCAATCGCTGAAACTAGTGCAGCTTCACGGTTAAAAACTTCTTCTAAATCAACGGTATTAACTTGAGCAACACGTACTGTTTTACCAGCCATATCAAAAGATTTGGCATCTCCGTTAATCAATTCTGTTTCAGTTTTGCTAGATAAATTAGTTCCAGCTTTTAACATATCTAATCCGTATACATTGTAATCAGTGTTACTAATTTTAGAAAGTGCTTTAGTTGCTTCAATATCAACTGGAGTCGTTGTAGGTGATTTGAATAACAATGTATCAGAAATAATAGCTGACATCATTAATCCTGCAATATTAGCAGGAATTTCAATATTGTTTTCATTAAACATTTTCCATAGGATGGTACTTGAACAACCGACAGCCTCTGCGCGGAAATTAAGAGGCATATTGGTTGTGAAATTAGCAATACGATGATGATCGACAACGTCTGTTACAACAAGATCAGCGATATCAGAAACACTTTGTTGAGATTCATTATGATCAACTAACATAACTGATTCAACCTCATTTTTAGCTGTTTCAATAATTCTTGGTTCAGGTTCATTAAAGTAATCTAAAACAAATTTTGTTTCTTCACTTAATGTTCCTAAGGTAACGGCTTCAGTATCGAAACCTAATTTATTTTGTAGATATGAGAATGCTTTAGCAGCTACAACTGCGTCTGTATCAGGACTTTGATGTCCAAAAATTAATTGTTTAGTCATTATTATAATCTCCTTTTTATTTGTTAATTTCTTTAAGTCGAGTCATGTAATCTTTTTCTTCTAAAAATTTATCAAATGCATTTAAAAAATGTTCATTTCTAGGAATTTCATCTTTATCTTTTCTAAAGACAAATGACAAATCAAATTTTATTTCTGGATCAAAATGAGATGTCCAAAGGTCTTTGCTTTCAGGATGAGCCGTTAAAAATGAAGTTGGTAATGCTGAATAAGCATGTGTTGCACGAGCAAATTTTAAAATCTGTGTGGGTGATGTAAATCTAGCAACACTCTTTGGCAGGTTAACTAATTGATTTTGATAAATTGTTTTAATTGTTTTATCAAGATAATAATCACTTGGATAAGTGACCCAAACATTATCAATTGTTTCTTGAAGTCTAACTTTCTTTTTAGAAGATAACTTTTCATTATGATGTAAAAACAATAAATCTTCAGTAAAGATTTTCTTACTTTCGTATGGTTTCCAGTTTTTAATACTTTCATCTGGAAGATACATAATAGCTAAATCAATTTTATTATTCTCAAGTTCACTCCAAATTTCTTTACGCGTTAGTAAATGGAATGACACAATAATATCTGGATTATTTTTATAGTACTGGATAACAAAATCATCAAACACTTCGTCTTCGATTGAAGCCAAAATCCCGATAGTAATTTCTCCTTGTGTTGCACTTGTTGATTGTTGAATTTCATTCGTTGCTTTATTTAATGTTTCATAGATTTGGTGTGTTGCATCTAGCATTGTATAGCCAGCATCAGAAAGATGTAATTTTTTACCAACAGAATAAAAAAGTGGTGCACCAACTGTTCTTTCTAATTTTTTAATTTGCTGTGTTAATGCAGGTTGTGTGATTCCTAATATTTGGGCTGCTTGCGTATAATTCATTATATCTGCAAGCTGTAAAAAATATGTTAACGTTTTTGATGAAAATATATTTTCTTGCTTTGTTTTCATATTAGCGTGATCTCCTCAGTTCTAGAAATTAATAGTCATATTAGTATAATAAGCGTAATAAAAAAAAAGAGCAAACAAATTTGCCTTTTTTTAACAATTTAATTATTAATTAATCTCATTTAAATTATTAGGTATTCCTAATTGTTCTGTATCAATAACAAATGAACCATTTGAATATCTATCAGATAGCGGATATGACATTGGTTCGATAATAAATTCATTGCCACTTTCAGTAAGGGCATTTAAATTCACATCTTTAGTAATGAGTTTCATGCCAACGACTCTATGAGGTTCCTTCTTAAGCTCTCTAAGAACAAGAACGCCACGTTTCGCCCTACTTGTCGAGCTCACTTCTGATACAGCCATACGCTTAAATGAACCGCGCTGTGTTAATAATCCAATCTGACTATGTTCAGTTACTAAACAAGTAGCGGCAACATAATCATCCTTCTTAAGATTCATCGCGATTACACCAGCTGCTTTAGATCCGACAACAGGAACTTCTTCGAGAGGATACTTTAATCCATACCCATCATGTGAAGCACTAAAAATGAATAACGAGTCATCCGTTTCTTTCAAGTATGAAATCAAGATAACATCATCGTTAGCTTCCTTCAATTTCATGAATTTACTTGCATGACCTTTATAAGTTCGTCCGGGTTGTAAGTCGGAAACCAGTGTTTGTTTAATGAATCCATTTTTAGTTGCAAAAACAAATTTACCAGGGACATTCACTTTTTTGAAAGAAAATGCTTTAATTAAATATTCATCAGTATCTAATCCAATAGTTTGTGAAATATGTTCCCCAGTATCTTTCCACTTTGCCTCAGTTATTTCATGAATTGGACGGTAAATCATATTTCCCTTATTTGTAAACATAAATAGATGATCTAATGTGTTAACAGATTCATTAAATACAATTTGATCTTCGTTTTTCAAACCATTCTCATTTACTCCTGAGGCGTTAAATGACCGTAATGAGCTACGTTTGAGATAACCATCACGGCTAACTAATACTTGAACATCTTCGGGAGTTACTAAAACTGCTGTTTCAATCTTAATGTCTTCAATATGTTCTTGAATTTCAGTTAGTCGAGGTGTGGCATATTCTTTAGATACTTGTTTAAGCTCTTTTTTCACAACATCAGATAACTTACTAGGATCTGCCAATATTGCTTTGTAATCAATAATTTTTGCAGCAAGCTCTGCATTTTCTTTTTCAAGCGCAGTCACATCTGTATTAGACAAGCGGTACAGTTGTAATGAAACAATTGCTTCAGCTTGTTTTTCTGTGAAATCGAACAGATCCATTAAGCTTAATTTAGCACTCTTTTTATCTTTACTTGCACGGATTGCTTTAATTACTTTATCTAAAATTGATAAAGCTTTAATTAACCCTTCAACGATATGTTGACGAGACTCAGCCTTTTTTAAATCAAATTCAGTTCTTTTTTTCGTAACACTTAATTGATACTCTAAGTACGAAGATAAGAATTTTTTTAAGCCAACTAACTCAGGTCGTTGATGGTTAATTGCAACCATATTGAAATTATACGAAATTTGTAAATCAGTATTTTTAAATAAATAATTTAAAATACCTTGTGCATTGACGTTGCGTTTTAATTCAATTGCAATTTGTAGTCCTTCACGATCACTTTCATCTCGAACTTCAGCAATCCCATCAACTTTTTTTAATAAGCGAATTTCATCCATCTTTTTAACAAGAACAGCTTTATTCACTTCGTATGGAATTTCTGAAATAATAATTTGTGTTTTACCACCCTTTAGTTCTTGAATCTCAGTTCTAGAACGAACGACTACTTTACCACGCCCCGTTTTATAAGCACTCTGGATGCCGGATAGTCCTTGTAAAATACCACCGGTTGGAAAATCGGGGCCCTTAACGAATGACATTAATTTATCTAAAGTCGCATTTGGATGACCAATTAAATAAACAACGGCATCAACAACCTCGCTTAAATTATGAGGTGGAATTTCAGTTGCATACCCAGCTGAAATTCCCGTTGCACCATTTACTAACAAATTAGGAAATCTTGCTGGTAAAACAGTTGGTTCATACTCCGTATCATCAAAATTCAATACGAAATCAACCGTTTCTTTTTCAATATCACGTAGCATTTCAGTCGCAATTTTACTTGTACGAGCTTCTGTGTAACGCATTGCGGCAGGAGAATCACCATCCATTGACCCATTATTTCCGTGCATTTCAATTAATGGTGTTCGTAATTTCCAGTTTTGACTCATACGGACCATAGCTTCGTAAATTGAGCTATCTCCATGAGGATGAAAATTACCCATAACATTTCCGACAGATTTAGCAGATTTTCTAAACCCTTTATCATATGTGTTACCATCTTGATTCATTGCGTATAAAATACGACGTTGAACAGGTTTTAGGCCATCACGTATATCAGGTAAAGCACGTTCTTGAATAATATATTTAGAATAACGACCAAATCGTTCACCCATAACATCTTCTAAGGTCAGCTCTTGAATTTTTGATGTATCTTTTTCTATAGCCAAATTAATAATCCTCCTTCCTTAGTCAGTCGTTGTTTGATCTTCAAATAATGTTAAATCTTCTTCATTTTTTAAATCAGTAACTTGTTTACTTGATACCTTATCAAGGATACTACCGTCCTCTTCAAGTGAAAATTGAACATTTTCTTCAATCCAATTTCGACGAGGTTCTACCTTGTCGCCCATTAAGGTTGTCACTCTTTTTTCAGCAAGTGCAGGATCATCAATTCGAATTCTAACTAAAGTTCTTGTCATTGGATCCATAGTTGTTTCCCATAATTGATCTGCATTCATTTCGCCCAGACCTTTAAATCGTTGTAGGTTGTAACCACGTCCAATTTTTGTTGTTGCTTTATCAAGCTCTTCATCGGTCCAAGCATAGATACTCTCTATTTTTTTACCCGTTCCTTTTTGAATTTTATATAAAGGTGGTAAAGCAATATAGATTTTCCCAGCATCAATTAGTGGACGCATATATTTATAGAAAAATGTCAATAATAAGGTTTGGATGTGCGCACCATCAGTATCAGCATCAGTCATGATAATAATTTTATCGTAGTTACTGTCTTCGAGCTTAAATTCAGCACCAACACCTGCGCCAACTGTATAAATCATTGTATTAATTTCTTCATTTTTTAAAATATCTTGTAATTTTGCCTTTTCAGTATTCAATACCTTACCACGTAAAGGTAGAATGGCTTGGAATTTGCGTTCACGACCTTGTTTAGCTGAACCACCGGCAGAATCACCTTCGACTAAAAACAACTCATTTTTCTTAGCGTTTTTCGATTGTGCAGGTGTTAATTTCCCAGATAATAAGCGATCATTTTTCTTTTTCTTTTTCCCATTTCTTGAATCATCACGAGCCTTACGAGCTGCTTCTCGAGCCTCTCTAGCTTTAATTGATTTTCTAACAAGTTCTTGTGCAAACTCACCATTTTCCATCAAATAAAACCCAAGTTTTTCACTCAGAACGCTATCGACGATAGATCTTGCTTCGGGTGTACCTAATTTACCCTTCGTTTGTCCTTCGAATTGCAATAACTCTTCAGGTATTCGCACTGAAATGACTCCTGAAAGGCCCTCTCGAACATCACTACCTTCTAAATTACGATCTTTATCTTTTAAAAGACCTAATTTTCTGGCATATTCGTTAAATGCTTTTGTCCAAGCAGACTTCATTCCTGCTTCATGTGTACCACCATCTTTTGTCCGAACGTTATTAACAAAGGACATTAAGTTTTCTGAGTAGCCATCATTATATTGTGCTGCAACTTCTACTTCAATTTTATCTTTAATGCCATCAAAATACATCACTTCGCCAAGTGTATCTTTGTCTTCGTTTAAATAAGCAACGAATTCTTTAATACCTTCTTCAAAATGATAGATATCTTGTTTATCAGTTCTTTCATCTGTTAAAACAATTTTGACACCACGTAATAAAAAGGCAGACTCTTTTAATCTTTCAGCTAAAATATCATACTTATAAATTGTAGTTGAAAAAATACTTTCATCGGGTTTAAAAGTTACTGTTGTTCCATTTGCTCGTTTAGTTGCACCTAATTTTTTTAAAGTCCCAACTGGATGCCCACCATTTTTAAACTTTTCTTCATAACGAATACCATCACGAACGGTATCAACTGTTAATGATGAAGATAATGCGTTAACGACACTTGCGCCAACGCCATGTAGTCCACCAGACGTTTTATATCCGCCTTGGCCAAATTTTCCACCAGCATGTAAGACAGTGAAGATAACTTCAACAGTTGGTATTCCTGATGCATGCATACCAATAGGCATACCACGACCATAATCTACAACAGTAATACTGTTATCACTGTGGATTGTAACGTCGATTTGTGAACCATATCCTGACAAGGCTTCATCAACTGCGTTATCAACAATCTCGTAGACAAGATGATGTAATCCCTTGCCATCTGTCGACCCAATATACATACCAGGTCGTTTTCTAACTGCTTCTAGTCCTTCAAGAACTTGAATTGAATCATCATTGTATTTTGTTTTATTTTGATTAGTCATTCAGTTAAACGCCCCTTACTCTGTATTCCTACAGTAACGTTACTATAATAACCTATTCTTTTTTAAAATGTAAAGAGAAATCCGAATAGATGTTCTATTTTATAAAAAATTTTGGTGTCTTCTTAAAAGAATGTTAAAATACTACTTATTGGATTTACTGGCTGAAAGGAGTGAATTATCATGGGTACAATCATATTAATGTTGATTATCGCTTATATTTTAGGATCAATTCCATCAGGGGTTTGGATTGGAAAATATTTTTATCAAAAGGATATCAGAAATTTTGGTAGTGGTAATGTTGGTACAACTAATACTTATCGAGTTCTTGGACCAAAAGCAGGGACTGTTGTCTTAGTGATGGATATATCAAAAGGAATTATAGCTGCAAGCCTCCCTTATATGTTTGGGGTCGCATCAACCGTTAGTCCTTTACTAATTGGTGTAGGTGCAGTAGCTGGACATACATTCTCAATATTTACTGGATTTAAAGGTGGTAAGGCAGTTGCTACTGGTGCGGGTATTTTATTACCGTATAATCCGCTATTTTTTCTTATCGCTTGTACCATGTTTATTTCTTTAATACTTTTAACGAGTATGGTAAGTGTTGCAAGTGTCATTGGATTTATTGGTATTACGATAACAGCGATATTATTTCAAGATTGGTTATTAACTAGTATTGCAGGTATTTTGACTATATTTGTTATTTATAAACATAGAGACAACATAAAACGTATTTTAAATGGTACTGAGAGTATGGTACCTTTTGGTCTTGGATTATATTTACGAAATAAAAAAAATCGATGATTATTTCATCGATTTTTTTTTTAAAATACTGTGATTTCATACGAACCTTCGAACGATTTATTTTTTTCTAACGTATAAATATTACTTTTATCTGATAAATTACCAGTAGATTCAATATTATCAGCTACTCCCCACCATGGTTCAATACAAACAAATGGTGAATTTTCAGGATATTTCGACCAGATACCAACGTAATCTGCACCATTTAATGTCACGGAAACACCATGATCATCTTCAGGTGTTGAAAGTAAGATAGTCGTTTCTAGTTGTTTCAATTCGTAAATTAAGGCATCATTTTTGAATGTTTCGCGAGATAACTTAATAGGTTCGTTGAACTTAACTGATTTTGCATTTTCGATATCGCTAAAAGGTCCAACTAGTGGAATTTGACGTCTTTCAACATTTGGTGCCACTTCAATTTGATAATTTTCTAGATTTAAATAAGCATTTTTAAGTGGTACGTTAAATGCTGGGTGTCCTCCGATAGAAAATAACAAAGGATTTTCATCGGGGTTATAAACATCGTAAATTACTTTTATTTGATGATTAGTTAAAATGTAATGTAATCTCAATCTAAAATTAAACGGATACTTTGAGATTGTTTCTGGGGATGAACCTAATTCCAGAACAACTGATGTTTTACTTTTAGAAACCACTGTAAAAAGCATGTCACGGGCAAAGCCATGTTGACCCATTTTATATGTTTTATGATCATACGCATATTCATCATTTTTTAAACGCCCAACAAATGGAAACAATACTGGGGCATGTCTACCCCAGTATTGTTTATCTGCTTGCCAAATATATTCAATAGATGTGTCATTTCCGGTAATACTGATTAATTCAGCACCTTGTTCAGCAATTTTGACTGTGATGAAATCATTTTTAAGTTCAACTGTCATTTTAGTTCACCCTATCCTATAAAATATAACGACTAAGATCTTTATCAGCAACGATGTTACCAATTTTGTCTTCAACATAACTTTCAGTAATTGTTATGTCACCCATTTGCATATCTGGACCCTCAAATAGTAAATCTTCAAGTAATTTTTCAAGAATTGTATGCAGTCTGCGTGCACCAATATTTTCAGTATCGTGGTTAACGTTGTAAGCAATTTCAGATATTTTCTCAATTGCTTCAATTGTAAATGTCACATTAATATTATCAGTGCCAATTAAAGCAATATATTGTTTAATTAAGGCATTATGAGGTTCTGTAAGAATTTTAACAAAATCTGCTTGGCTCAAATCATCTAATTCAACTCGAATTGGGAAACGACCTTGAAGTTCAGCAATTAAATCGCTAGGTTTACTTTCATGAAAAGCACCTGATGCAATAAACAAGATATGATCAGTATTAATAACACCATATTTAGTTGAAATTTGAGAGCCTTCAACAATTGGTAAAATATCACGTTGTACGCCTTCTCTAGAAACTTCACCACTATTTTTTTGAGATTTTGAAGTAATTTTATCAATTTCATCAATAAAAATAATTCCAGTGTTTTCAGCACGTTCAATTGCAGCTTGATTGATATCTGCTACATTAACTAATTTTTTTGATTCTTCACGAATTAAAATTTTACGGGCTTCTGCTACGGTTAACGTTCTTTCTACTTGGCGTGTTGGTGTTAATGCACTTAAGGTATCTCCTAAGTCGATGCCCATTTGTCCCATCATGCCATTCATACCAGAAGGCTGTTTAGGTTCATCAACTTTAATTGTCACTTCGTTATTTTCTAATAAACCACGACTTAGTTGTTCCGATACAGATAGTCGTTCATTTCTAATGTCGTCAGTGACCTCCTCTTCATCTTTTGCATCTAATCCGGCAGGTATTTGACCTTTTTGAATTTGAGACATCATTTGCATAAGATTAACATTCTCGGCTTTTTTTTGTTTTTTAATACCTGGAACTAGAAGTTTTACAAGTCGTTTATCAGCCATACGTTCAGCTGCGCCTGAAACACGGCCATATTGAGCATCTTCTTCTAATTTAATTGACACGTCAACCAAGTCACGTACCATTGATTCAACATCACGTCCAGCGTAACCAACTTCAGTGAATTTTGTTGCTTCAACTTTAATAAATGGTGCTTCAAGCATTGTTGCCAAACGACGAGCAATTTCAGTTTTACCTACACCAGTTGGCCCAATCATCATTAAATTTTTAGGTGTAACATCTTTTTGCATTGATTCAGAAAGTTGCATCCGACGATATCTATTACGTAATGCAACAGCAATGGCCTTTTTTGCATCATTTTGACCGATAACGTATTGATCTAGTTCTGTAACAATCTGTTTTGGTGTTTTATCACTTATAGTCATAAATTTACCCGCTTTCTATAATTCTTCTGAGATGACATGATGGTTAGTAAAAATATCAATATCACCGGCAATATTAATTGATGCCTCAGCAATTTCTTTAGCTGACATATCAGTTGTATGATGCTTAAGTGCCTTTGCAGCAGACAAAGCAAAATTTCCGCCAGATCCGATTGCTAAAATGTCATCGTCAGGTTCAATTACTTCTCCACTACCAGAAACTAATAACATTTCATTACTGTTCATTACAATCAAAAGTGCTTCTAATTTTTGTAAGGATTGTTCACTACGCCAATCCTGAGCTAATTCAACTGCTGCACGTTGTAAATTACCACTAAATTCATTTAATTTTTTTTCAAATCGTTCTTCAAGATTAAATGCGTCGGCAACGCTACCAGCGAAACCAACAACTACTTGATCGTTATATATGCGACGAACTTTTCTAGCAGTCCCCTTCATAATAACTTTTTCACCCATTGTGACTTGGCCATCACCGGCCATTGCACAGTGACCATTATGCTTAACGGCACAAATTGTTGTTGCATGAAATGAAACAGTTGCCATAATAAACTCCTCCATGTTACTCATTTATTGTATAAAAAAACTTCATTGAACGCTACTACTGTAGCACAACAATGAAGTATAACTCAATTATTTTATCAGATATTTCATAAATATTTAAAGACTTGGTTTAACAATTGCTAAATGCTCTAGAGCACGATTTGCAACCGCTTGATTTTTTTCTTGTTTATCTCGAATTTTTGTGCCTAATTTAGGGATAATACCAAAGTTAGCATTCATCGGCTGAAAATGTTTACCACTGGCATGTGTTATATAATGGGCCATAGCTCCCATCACAGTTGTTTTAGGAAGTACGACTAGCTCTTCTCCTAAAACAAGATGTGCGGCATTGATCCCTGCTAATAATCCACTTGCAGCACTTTCTACATAGCCTTCAACACCTGTCATTTGACCAGCAAAAAATAAATCATTTCTAAATTTAGACTGATATGTTGGTTCCAGTGTATCAGGAGAACGCATAAATGTATTACGATGCATAACACCATAACGAACAAATTCAACATTTTCTAAACCTGGAATTAGTGAGAAAACATTCTTTTGTTCGCCCCATTTAAGATGCGTTTGGAAACCAACAATATTGTATAAGTCACCGACTGCATTGTCTTGACGCAATTGGACAACGGCAAAAGGTGTTCTACCAGTCTTAGGGTCTTCTAATCCAACTGGTTTTAAAGGGCCAAATAACATTGTTTTAGCGCCTCTTCTAGCCATTTCTTCAATTGGCATACAACCTTCGAAAAATTTTTCATCTTCAAAATCATGCATTTCAGCAGTTTCGGCCCCTATTAGTGCCTTATAAAAGGTTATAAATTCCTCTTTAGTCATTGGACAATTAAGGTATGCAGCATCACCTTTATCATATCGTGATTTTAAGTAGATTTTATCCATATTTAATGATGATTTTTCTAAAATTGGTGCAGCTGCATCATAAAAATAAAGTCCCTCACTACCATTTAATTGTTTAATTGATTCTGCTAAACCTGATGATGTTAAAGGACCTGTCGCAACAATTGTTGGACCTTTTGGTAGTTCAGTTAACTCTTCATTGATAACCGTAATATTTTCATGATTTTTAACTAAATCAGTTATCTCACCAGAAAATTTATCACGGTCAACGGCTAGCGCACCGCCAGCCGGAATTGCATTATGGTCAGCTGACTTCATAATAACTGAATCTAACTGTCTCATCTCTTCCTTCAAAAGACCAACGGCATTCGTAATTTGATTAGCTCTTAAAGAATTCGTACAAACTAGTTCAGCAAAATTCTCAGTATGATGCGCTGGTGTCATTTTGATAGGGCGCATCTCGTATAAATTAACATGAACTCCTCGCTTGGCAATCTGCCATGCAGCTTCACTACCGGCAAGACCAGCACCGATTACATTAACGCTAGTATTTTCCATTATATAATCCCCCTGCTAGTTAGATTCAATTATTTTTGAACCGCTTCTTCATAGTCACAATTACTACATTTGACTTGTTTTCCACCTTTTACTTTTTTCTCAATTAAATAATGTTGACATTTTGGACATTCGCGACCAATAGGTTTATCCCATGATACGAATTCACAATCTGGGTATCTTGAGCAACCATAGAATAAACGATTTCGTTTAGATTTACGTTCAATTACTTCCCCTTGCTGACACAATGGACAAGTTACACCAATTTCTTTAACGATTGCTTTTGTATTACGACAATCTGGAAAACGCGTACATGCAAAAAATTTACCATATCGGCCCATCTTAATAACCATCGGTGACCCACAAATTTCACAATTAAATCCAGCTGGTTCATCTTTAATTTGAACTTTCTCAATTGTTTCTTGGGCATGTTCAACATTTTTTGAAAATGGTTTATAAAAATCATCAACAACTTTAACCCAATTTTCGTCTCCGACTTCAATGTTATCAAGACCTTTTTCTAATTCAGCAGTAAATTTAACATTCACAATATCACTAAAATAAGCTTCAATCATATCATCTACAATTTCACCCAGTTCAGTTGGTTCAAAACGCTTAGCAATTAATTTCACATAATATCGACGTTGAATAGTATCCAAGGTTGGTGCATACGTTGATGGACGTCCAACACCATTTTCTTCAAGTGTTTTAATTAAATTTGCTTCAGTGAATCTAGCAGGTGGCTGAGTAAAATGTTGGTTAGGCTGATTTTTAGCTAACTTAACATGATCGCCAACTTTTAAATCCGGTAAAATATTATCAGTCTTTTTGTTATCCTCATAAATTTTTGTATAACCTGCAAACTTAGTCTTTGACCCAGAAGTATGATAAGTAACGCCATTTTGTTCAATAGATACAGACATTGTATCCATTACAGCTGGTGTCATTTGACTGGCAACAAATCGCGACCAAATTAATTTATATAACTTCATTTGATCATTACTTAAATAATCCTTCATTGAAGCAGGTGTACGTAAAACAGAGGAAGGTCTAATTGCTTCATGTGCGTCCTGTGCACCTTCTTGTAATTTACCTTTGCGTGGCTTAATAGCTGCATAATCTTCACCATACTTTTCGTGTAAAAATTGAGCAGTTTCATGTTTGGCAGTCGTAGATACACGAGTCGAGTCGGTACGCATGTAAGTGATTAAACCAACAGTACCCTGTTTTCCGAGATGAATTCCTTCATATAATTGTTGTGCAACCATCATCGTTTTTCTTGTACGAAAGTTTAATTTTCTATTAGCATCTTGTTGCATTGTACTTGTAGTAAATGGTAAAGCTGGAAATCTTTTACGTTCTTTTTTTGTGACAGCGGTGATATCAAAATCTTGTTTTGTATCAATTAATGCCATTACTTTTTTAACATCTTCATTATCATGAAGTGCTTTTTTCTTTCCCTTAATACCATAAAAAGCTGCATCAAATTTCTCTTTACCTTTTTTAAATTCAGAATCAATAGTCCAGTATTCCTCTGGTATAAATGCACGAATTTCTTTTTCTCTATCAATAATTAAATTCAAAGCAATAGACTGAACTCGACCAGCACTTAAGCCTTTTTTTATTTTAGCCCATAATAAAGGACTAATTGAATAACCAACTAATCTATCTAAAATACGGCGAGCTTGTTGTGCATCAACTAAATTCATATCAATTGATCTAGGATCATTAAAAGCATTTTTAACTGCATCTTTTGTAATTTCATTAAAAACAACACGATTTTTGTCCGTGATATCTAAATCTAAAATATGAGATAAATGCCATGCAATTGCCTCGCCTTCACGATCAGGATCGGCTGCTAGATAAACATTTTTAGCTTTTTTAGCTTCTTTTTTTAAACTTTTAATAACATCGCCTTTACCACGAATTGAAATGTAATGAGGATCATAGTTGTTTTCAACGTCAACTCCCATTTTACTTCGTGGTAAATCTCTAATATGTCCAAGACTAGCGACAACATGGTAGTTGCTGCCTAGGTATTTTTCAATTGTTTTAGCCTTAGAAGGTGATTCAACAATAACTAGATTTTTTTTTGCCGGCGTTCTCTTTTTCTTTTTGGTTACTGGCATAATTGAACTCCTTCGTAGTATTTATATTGTAAGCAATAACATTTTTAAAATCGTTAGTAATCTTAAAGCATATTAGAGAGACTTGTCAAGCGTAACTAGTTTTCATAGAACTCTGCAAGTATCTGTTCACCGTTAATAATCGGCATTGCACCGGCTATTATTAGTTCATTACACCCAAGTGAAAGAGGACTAATAATTGATCCGGGTACAGCTAGTACTGTGCGATTTTCTTGCAATGCTAAATTGGCAGTTATAAGACTACCACTATGGTGTTTAGCCTCTGTAACTAATAAGCATTCACAAAGGCCTGCAATAATTCGATTTCTTTCAGGGAAATGATTACGTTGTGGTCCTGTATTCAGTCCGTACTCAGATAATAAAAGTCCCTTTTTGCTAATTTCAATTTGTAAATCTTCATTAATTTTTGGATAATAAATATTTAAACCTGTCCCAATAACAGCAATTGTATCTGCTCCGTTAGCTATTGTAAATTGGTGTGCCAAGGTATCAACGCCGGCTGCTAATCCGCTTAAAATTACCTTATCATTTTGGATACTATTTGGTAATAATAATCGTATTACTTCTATTGAGTAGTCAGTTCTTTGCCGAGCACCAACAACAGCAAGTGATTGTCGATTTAATAATTGCGTATTTCCTCGCATAAAAAGAACAATTGGTGGTCGATAGCATTCTTTTAGTCGATACGGATAGTCCTCATCAATAATAGTCACAATTGTTGAATGTAACTTATTGGTAATAACCTCATTTTTCAATGAAATACTAGTGTAAGCTTTACTGAAACTAGCTATTTTTTTACTATTTAAATTTAAAATGGATTTAATTACATCTAGAGTTAAATCAGTACAACTTGGATTCTGTTGTAACCAATCAAAAATTTTATTTTCGCCAATATACGTTATTTCAGAACATAGTCTAAGTTTAATTAAAGTGTCTCTTATTGTCATTGTTTCTCCTTATTAGTCATTAATACTAATAAGGTACGCAATTTATTTCATTATTTTTTTAGAATAGATTTAATTGGTTCAAATGTTCGACGATGAATTGGAGTGACTCCTAATTTGCTAAGTCCTGCTAAATGTTTTTTAGTTCCATATCCATCATTATGATTGAAATCGTATCCTGGATATAATTCATTGTAAAAGTTCATGAGATGATCTCGGTAAACCTTAGCAACGATACTAGCAGCAGCAATACTAGCACTTTTAGAATCGCCTTTAATGAAACTTTCCTGCGGAATATCGCTATCAATCGTCATAGCATCAATCAATAATTGTTGTGGTTTCACGTCCAATGAATTAACAGCTTCTAACATAGCAATTCTTGATGCTTGATATATATTAACTTCATCAATTGTTTGATTATTTATCACAGATATACCAACTGAAACAGCTGTAGCTAATATTTCAACGTATAATGCTTCACGCATAGATGCAGATAATTTTTTCGAATCATTCACGTCAATTAGATTGAAATTATGAGGTAAAATAACTGCTGCACTAACAACTGGACCAGCTAACGGTCCTCTTCCAACCTCATCAATACCAGCGATGTAAGGAATACCATTCTGCCATAGGTCTCTTTCTATTACTAACCTACGATTAAATAATTCTTGGTGTTCAACTAGTTTTTTTTGTCTATTATTATATTGGATTAAAAGCTTAATAACTCCTTTGCGAGAGTCTTTAGCTATTTCTTGCATAAAATTATCCGATGGATTATTCAATAAATGTTCTTTTACTTGAGAAATTGTAAATTTGGTCACAACTATTCGCCACCCAATTGAGGGATTTCTAAGGTATAACGACCAAGTTTACCTTGTCTAATATCAAATATAATTCTCTCACTCGCACGATCATAATCTTCTTTGAAACCCATTTTTTTTGTTAAATCTAATAATAAATCAACATTACTTAACTGCATTTGTTCATCCGTTAATTTATATTTCTCTTGTAATGCCTTTGGATTTGTTTGTTTAAAATGTTCTAACCCGTATAATGCAATGTCATCTTTTGCATATAAAGAGTCTTTTATTGCTCCTGTTAAAGCAAGACGTTTACCGATTTCTTGATCTTCAAATTTGGGCCATAAAATACCTGGTGTATCTAAAAGAGACATTGATTTTCCGGCTTTTAACCATTGCTGTGCTTTTGTCACCCCAGGTCTATTTCCAGTTATGGCGACATTTTTACTTAACAAATGATTTAGTAACGTCGATTTTCCAACATTCGGAATTCCGATACACATTACCTTAACTCGTTGTTGGAGGATACCTTTACTTTCTCGTAACGCTATTTTATCTTTTAAAACAACGTTAATTTTTTTCTCGATAGCGTTAAGTTGTCCGTGTTGACTATCTACTGCAACTGCCGGAATTCCTTTGTTTTCATAGTACTGTAGCCAACGTGCAGTAACGTTCGGATCGGCCATATCTTTTTTTGTTAAAACCATAATATGAGGTTTTGTTGCAAGTAATTGCTCAAGTTGCGGATTTCTAGATGATTCAGGCAATCTTGCATCAACTAATTCAAGTACGATATCTACTAAGTTTAATTTTTCCTTTACTAATCTTAAGGCTTTTGCCATATGTCCTGGGAACCATTGGATTACTGTCATTTAAATTCTCCTTGTTAAGCCAAGTAAACTTTTAATTAACTTGCTTAATTCTTTATATTTAACTCTCTTAATCAGAATACCTTAATTTGTGCACAAAAAGAAGAGAGTTCCGCTATTTAGTTTCGCCCTCTTCAGTCTTTTATTAATTTGTTAACGATTTAATTGCCGCATCATAGGCAGGATCATTTTTTGAAATTTTTTTCTGAACTAATGTTTCAATTTTTAAAGCAGTATCTTTGTTAACTTCGCCCGTTTGAGTTAAAGTATTTTCTTTTTGTAACATTTTTACTGCATTAACCGTTGATGTACCAAAGTAACCATTATTTTTGTCTTTATAATAATTAAGTGCGCTTAAGTAAACTTGAATCGTTTTAACTTGAGGTGTAACGTCTTCATATTTATATGTTTTATCAGTATTAATTAGTGGTGAATAAGCATACGCAGGATAATCAGCTGAAATAGTAGGCTTAATCCCTTTTTTATTAATCCAAGAACCATCAGGTGTTAGCCATTTAGCAATGGTAACTTTTAATTCTGTTTTATCTGTAAAGGTATTGATTGTTTGGACGGTACCTTTTCCATAAGATGTTGACCCAATTAATTTATCATTACCAGATTGGTTAAGTGCGGCTGCTAAAATTTCAGAAGCACTTGCACTATCTTTATTAATGACAACAGCTGTTTTTTCTGTGACTTTAAATCCTGAGTCATATTTTTTACCAGCCTTATATACTTCAGGAGAACCCGTTTTGCCTTGTACCTGCATAATTGTTTGACCATCTTTTAAGAACATTGATCCAATCGCTAATGCTTGATCCATAAGGCCACCTGGATTATCACGAACATCAATGACAAACGATGTAGCGCCATCTTTTCTAAGTGACTTCACTGCAGATTTGACTTCGTTAGATGTATCCTCAGAAAATGTACTAATTTGAATATATCCTACTTTTTTATTCTTTTTCGAAATACTACTATAGACTGTTTTAACAGGAATATCATCTCGTTTTATTGAAACATTAAATGTTGATGAATCACGTTTAATAGTTAGTTTCACTATTGTTCCTTTTTTACCTCTAATTTTTGAAACAGCTTTTTCTAAACTGAGACCATAAATAGATTTACCATCTATTTTTTGGATAATATCATCTGTCTTCAAACCAGCCTTTTTAGCTGGTGTTCCTTTAATAGCTGAAACAATCTGAATATTTTTCTTGCTAATTTTGACTTCAGCACCGATTCCAACAAATTTACTAGAAATAGTTGAATTTAAATTAGTCGCATCTTCTTTACCTAAATAGGCCGTAAATTTATCTCCAGTAGAGTCGACCATACCATTGATAGCCCCATCGACTAATTTTTTCTTACTGATATTTTTATAATAAGAATTATTTAGTGCCGAATAAACAGACTCAATTTTGGCTAAATCTGAACTAGTCGTTTGTAATGACCCAACTAATGTATTAATTTGACTAATTGCAAAAAAATACATTGCAGCAGCTCCGACTATAAAAGATAAACAAATTGACCCTATTAAGGTCCAAAAATGACGACCAAATCTAAAACGTTTTTCTTTTTTATCTTTTTCCATAATTTAATTCCCCACTAATTCATTTTGTCTAAATATCGGGCCCAAGCGTCATCAAAAATTGTCATTGAAGGTAAATATCCTGCATTTAATTCAAGATAATTAGAAAGAAAGTCATACTTATCTGACAATTTAGGAAAACTTTGATCATAAAATGCATTATTTGCAAATTGGGACACCTCATCCGTACCGTGATCATTGCGTTCGGTCATTAAAAATTGATAAAATGTTTGTCTCATAAATTGATACCTCATTTAATTTAAAGGGATAGAAACATCGAATTTAAAAACATTCGTTTTTAAATCAATTTTGGTTGCACTAGCTTGTATACCATTCTCAATATCTAGTTTTTTTAAGTTAAGCATAATTGTTTGTTCTTTGCTATTAATCGTAATCCAATTTGGTAAATCATATGCATTTTTTACATAATCCATTATAAACTTTTTAGGAACTGGTAATGAACCTACAGCAACAGATTTTGCTTTTAACAAGATATTACCATCATCTGTTACAACTGGATCTGAATATAATGTGAATGAAATATTTTGTCCTAAAATTTTTGTTGTGCCCATTAATATAGCAGATTTATCTACTAAAAACCGATATTTAATTGATTGACCTTTTTGAATTGATTTTAAATAATAATTAATGGTTCCGTTAAGTTGTTCCTTGTTCATTTCCACGCTTAGTTCTGTTCTTTTTGTTGCTTTTGAAGTGGTTTGAGTTGTTAGTGTCTTTTGATCTTGGGATTGGTTCATAATACTAACGGAAAAATAAAGTAGTACGCCAATCAATAAAGAAAATAATATGATAAACGCAACTTTCCATGCGTTAAAAGTGGTTGATGTTTTTTCTGTTCTTTTCGGCATAATTCTCCTCATTATTTAAATAAATGATGTTCTTCCATTGATTTGAACAACAAATCAGTCATTTTTTTATAACCTTTTTTATTTGGATGAAAATGATCAGTTATAGAAATATAGTTATTTTTTTCATCTTTTTCTTGCAAGACACTTTCAAGATTAAAACTAGATAAATCAGATAAGTCTGAGCTACCCAAAGTCTTGGCTAATTTACTTGTTTTACCATAATATTGTCCTTCAGAAAGCTGTTTTTCAACACTAACAAAATAACTATTTTTATCATTTTTAACAACCTTGTTGGTTACGTTATTCCATGATTTAACAATCGTTTTCATACTACTCATTTCGGGGAAATAAACGTAAAATGGGTTATACACTCCTATAACGTAGATAGGCGCGCTATTATTATATTTTCTAATCTCTTTAAATAAATCATTTAAATTTTTTGTATAAGTCATTTTTTCAGTATCAATAGCTTTATTTAACTTATCAGTATCATTAGATAAAATGTTTTTTTGTATAACCTGTAATAGGTCATTCCCACCAACTGTTAATGTAATAACAGTGGCTTTTTTTAACGTTTTTTGCATTTTGGGTTGTTTCTTTAATCTGCTATAAATTTGATCACTTCGATCTCCTGATAAGCCAAAGTTAGAGGCAGTTACTTTCATATTTTTATCAGTATTTATTTTTTCTGTAATTAAT
This sequence comes from Dellaglioa sp. CoH-57-MRSF-20, assembly GCF_056781955.1. The sequence goes on along the minus strand of NZ_JBXAXV010000002.1, from coordinate 114,843 downwards.
GAAACGAATCCACCTTTATTCGTTTCATCTCCGACACCCTGCGTTAAAGAATCACCAAGGGATACTAGCTTAAGAGCTGTTTTTTTATGGGGCACTGTTATTAAAGAATGATTCGAAAAATGGCCGGTTGCAAACCACAGCCCACTAAATATAAGACCACTTAGTACTAAAATACTTAAAATAGTAATGGAAAAGCTTTTAAAAAATTTCAAAAAATCATTCCTTTATTTAATTAAAAAAACCGGACAAAAACAGCTGTTTTTGGACCAGTTTAAAAATAATTATTTAATATATTAGTCTTTATCTGTGTAGAACATCACTGCAAAAGCCCCTGGACCACCATGCGTCGCAATAATAGGTGCTGTCTGTCGAACTAGAATATCAACTTTTGGGACTGCTGTTTGTAATAAATCGCGAACTTCAAATGCCTTTTTTTCATTTCCAGCATGAGAAATACCTACTGCTTTAACATTAGGTGTACTTTTTAATTCTTCAACTAAATCTGCAATAAATCTGTTAACCGTCTTCATACCACGGCCTTTATTTTTAATTTTTAATTCGCCATCAATCATTTCCAAAATAATCTTCATATTTAAAACACTTGAAAGAACACCAGTTAATCTTGATATACGTCCACCTTTGACCAGATTATCCAGAGTCATAACGGCCATATTTAGAGTTGAATTCTTACGGATTTCAGAAATTTTTGTTAAAATATCATCCATTGATGCACCTGAATTTGCTAACTTAGCAGCTGCTAAGACTTGAAAAGCCATACCTCGATCAGTAGAACGAGTATCAACAACGGTTACATCGGATTGACTCATTTCTGCAGCTTGCTCTGCAGTATGAACTGTACCACTAATTTGGTCAGTCATGTTAAGTGAGAGAACTTGGCTACCATCTGCCCCAAGACTGTCAAACATTTCTACAAAAGTACCAATTGGTGGCTGACTTGTTTTAGGTAACGTTTTTGACGTTTCCATTTTAGTCTCAAATTCGTCATTTGTAATTGATTCACCTTCAACGTAAATAGTATCATCAATCATAACGCTTAGAGGTATAATGCTAATGTCATTTTCTTTTATTTCATTATCTGTTAATCCAACAGATGAATCCGTTATTATTTTAATTTTTTTCATGTTTCTTCATCCACACTTTCTTAACAAAAGTTTTTAATCATGATACAATAATGTCACTATAAACTTTTCTATTTATAATGTCTAGTATATCAGAATTACTGGTCTATTTCACATAGAAATTGATGACTGAGGTGTTTTTTTGGAACATAATTACAGTAGAAGGTATCTCATCTTAAATGAGGTATTAAACGCGGTAACTCATGGTATTGGTCTTGGGTTAAGTATAGCGGGATTGATTTTTTTACTTATTAAAGGTGCTCATAATGGTAGTGCATTAGAAATTACCTCGTATGCTATATATGGTTCATCTTTGGTACTGCTGTACTTAACTTCTACCCTATTTCATAGTTTAATATTTACACGAGCAAGAACTGTTTTTCAAATCTTCGATCATAGTAGTATCTATATTCTGATAGCAGGTACTTATACGCCTTATTGTCTTCTCTCTGTTGGTGGGGCATTAGGTTGGACACTATTCGGAATCATCTGGATGATGACCGTTTTAGGAATTATTTATAAATCAATTTGGTTGGGTCATTTTAAAACAATTTCAACCATCATTTATCTAATTATGGGCTGGCTTTGTTTGAGCGCAATGATGCCACTTTATAATAGCCTCGGTACAATTGGGTTCTGGCTACTTGTTTCTGGTGGCATTGCGTTCACAATCGGCGCTGGAATTTATAGTATAAACGGTGTTAAGTACTTACATGTCGTTTGGCATTTATTTGTGATGTTAGGTACAGGATTAATGTTTTTTTCTATTTTATTATATACTTAAAGTTAAAAAGCGAAGACACATCCGTATTGGATATGTCTTCGCTTTTTAATTATTTTTTATCATAAATTCTAAATTCATGATCATATACATTTTTTTTGTCAATCATTCCCGGAATCGTTTCAATTAATTTCCAATGAGTATAATCAATAGGAATCATCATCACATCACCATCAAACGTAGCGTTAATTTTTGTTTGATACAATCTATTAACTTTTACATACATTTCAGAAAATAATGTTGCGCCACCAATAACAAAAATATCTTCAGAATATGTTTCTAATAAATCATTCAACTCTGGTATTGAATGAACAATCTTTAGAGTATCTGTTTCAACTAAATCGTTTTTACTTGAAAGAACAATATTAATTCGATTTGGTAATAGTCCCGGAAAACTTTCAAATGTATTTCTGCCCATAACAACGACCTTATTAAGCGTTGTTTTCTTAAAAAATTTTAAATCATTTGGTAAGTACCAAGGTAGCTTACCCTTATATCCAATATGATGTTCACTGTCTTCAGCCCAAATAAAATTAATCATTATTGACTCTCCTTAAGTAAATATTAAACTGCAACAGGCGCTTTAATAGGTGGTGCAGGATTATAGTCTTCTATTTTAATATCCGTCATATCGTATTCAAAAATACTATTTTTATCAGGATTTAACCATAATTTTGGCATGGGTTGCACTTCACGAGAAAGTTGTTCCTTCACTTGTTCTATATGATTATTGTAAATATGGGCATCGCCTAATGTGTGAATGAATTCACCAACTTCAAGTCCAACCTCTTTAGCAATTAGATGAGTTAATAACGCATAACTTGCAATATTAAATGGTACACCTAAAAAGACATCGCCACTTCTTTGATATAATTGACAACTTAATTTACCATCAGCCACATAAAATTGAAATAACGTATGGCAAGGTGGTAATGCCACATTTGGTACATCTTCTGGGTTCCAAGCGGACACAATTAATCTTCTAGAATCAGGTGTTTTTTTGATTGCTTCAATAACATCTTTAATTTGGTCAATCGTATCACCTTGTCTAGTTTTCCAATTACGCCACTGACTACCATAAACGTCACCTAATTCACCAAACTTTTTTGCAAATTCATCGTCTTCAATAATTTTATCGCAAAAAAGGTTTTTCTGTACTTCATATTCTTTTTTAAAATCAGTCTCTAAAAGTGATCGATGTCCAAAATCAGTCATATCTGGACCCATATACTGAGAACTTTCAATGTAATTTTTAAAAGCCCATTCGTCCCAAATATGATTCTTATGTTTCAATAAATATTGGATATTAGTATCACCTTTTAAGAACCACAGTAACTCACTCTTAATTAAACCAAATGGTACTTTTTTAGTTGTTAGTAGTGGGAATCCTTGACTTAAGTCAAACCTCATTTGATAGCCAAAAAGACTTTTAGTTCCCGTTTTTGTACGATCAGATTTATCATTTCCGTTCATTAAAATATCACGTTCAAGTTGCAAATATGTTTCTTCCATACGAAAATTACCCCTTTTCTGCATATTTACCTAAATAGTCCCAACGATTCATCTTTTCTTCAATTTCATCATCTAAATTATCAATTGACACTTGTAGTTCACTTAATGCTACAAAATCATTGCCATTGATATTCGACATATCACTTTCAGCTTTTTCTTTCTTAGCTTCTAAATTATCAATTGTCTGTTCAATTGTTTCAAATTCTTTTTGTTCAGCATAAGTTAATTTAACTTTTAATTTATCGTCAGAAATGGTGTCGTGTTCGATAATTTTTTCTTTTTTTGATATTGATACGGCATCATCCAGTGATTCTTTAGCAAGGTACGATGTAAATAATCCAGTATAACGATTAATTTTAGCATCGCCTTCAAAAATAAGTAATTGATCTGCAACTTTATCTAAAAAATATCTATCATGTGAGACAGTTATAACTGCGCCATTAAAAGATTCTAAATAGTCTTCAAGTACTGTTAATGTTCCAATATCTAAATCATTTGTAGGTTCATCTAGTAATAAGACATTTGGTTGTTGCATAAGTAATTTCAAGAGATAGAGTCTTCTTTTTTCACCACCGGATAGCTGTCTAATTAATGTCCCATGCATCGATCTTGGAAAAAGAAACTGCTCTAAAAGTTGTGTTGTACTTATTCGTTCGCCATGTTTATTTTCGATATTTTCACCAATTTCATTTAGATAGTTAATCATTCGTTTATCGCCAGGTATGGGTTCAGTTTGTTGCTGGTAATAACCTAATTTAACCGTTTCGCCCATTAGTAATTCGCCAGAGTTAAGTGGTAATTTTCCAGCAATTGCATTTAGTAAACTAGATTTACCAGCACCATTTTTACCGGTAATCCCGATTCTATCGCTCGCCTGAATCAACTCACTAAAATGATCAATAATTTTATGATTTTCTAAGACTAAACTAGCTTCTTTTAGCTCAATAACCTTTTTACCAAGCCGCTGTTGGCCTAGTCCAATTGAAACATCTTGATCAATTTGTAATGAATTCATATTTTCTTTTAAATCGTTAAAACGGTTAATTCGTGCTTGTTGTTTTGTTGATCTAGCTTTTGCTCCAGTACGCATCCAAGCTAGTTCCTTTTTATATAGCTGTTGTTCTTTATGCTCAGCGGTAACTTCCTGGGCAACTCTTTCAGCCTTTTGAGCAACGAAATCTTGATAGTTACCTTCATACGAGTGTAATTTACCAAATGATAGTTCTAAAATCTGGTTGGCAATTTGATCTAAAAAATACCGATCATGAGTAACAACAATTAAAGCTCCTTTGTACGTTTTAAGGTAACTTTCTAGCCATTCAATAGAACTAAAGTCCAAATGGTTTGTTGGTTCATCAAGAATTAATAAGTCAGGAGCTTGTATGAGTACTTGAGCCAAGCCAACTCTTTTTTTCTGTCCACCAGATAAGGTTGAGACTTTTTGTGTTAAATCCGTTATTTGTAATTGCGTTAGAATTGTTTTAACGTCATTATCGGCATTCCATGCATCTTCACGATTCATACGATCTTCCGCATCTGAGTAACGTTGCTGTAATTTTTCATCTTCAGGATGTTCACTATAGGCTGTTAAAACAGCTTCATAATGACGAATTGTTTCAAAAATAGGTGAAGCTCCTTCAAAAGCGGCTTCCATAATTGTCATATCATCATTTAATTCTGGTATTTGTTTTAAATAACTCATACGATAGTTATTTGGTTTAATTAAATCTCCTGAATCAGCTGGGTCAAGGTCTGTTAATGCATTTAATAACGTTGTTTTCCCTGAACCGTTAGTTCCAATCAATCCGATTCTATCTTTTTCATTAACAATAAAATTTAAATCATCAAATAATGTTTTTTCGCCGTATGTTTTCTTTAAATGTTCTACCCTCAGTGTTTGCATGTAATCACTCTCTTATCTAATTGATTCTCTTTTATAATTTGTATTACTAAGCATGTTTTGTAAAAAAAGAGATTAAATGATATTTAATCTCTTTTTTTACGCTAATTTTAACATTAGTTGCTTAGCCACTTTTAATAATTGAGTTGATTCGTTTGGGACTTCTTCTAGTAAAATACGATTTTCCAATATGGATAAAATTTGGCCTAATTTTTCACCTGGTTGAATACCAACATCTTTTATTAACTGTCGTCCATTAATTGCCATGTCTTTTTTAGACTTAATTGGAAGTGCAGTATAAGCAACTGTCAGCATTTCTGCATCTAAATTACTATTAAATATTGCTGCAACTTCATTTGCAATTAATAATAATTCTAATCCAGTTTCATACATCAGTTCTCGATTAACGGAATCATGAATAATACCGTTAAGTGCTTTGATAACTATTTGAACGTGTGTAATTAACTCATTTGAACTTTTCCATGAGATTAGAAAATGATTAATATTAGTTTCTGTTATCTTTAGAACATGAATAATTAACGACCAAGCAGCTACTTCTGATGTAAGTTTAATTGATTGCATTTTTGACATATCAGTTAGTTCCGATAAATAATTATTAAATTCGGGACAATATTTTACTAAATCTGATTCAACAAAATGTCGAAGTCCAATTTGAGGATTTTTTCCCAACAGTAATTTAATAAATTCAATATGAATCCGTTCAATAGCAATCTTTTTCAATAGTGGTGCATGTTTATTTAATGCTTTCTTCGTTTCCATTTCGATTGTGAAATCTAATTGGCTTGCAAATCTAATTGCCCTCATCATTCGTAAAGCATCTTCATTAAAACGTTCATCAGCAGTGCCAACAGCTCTAATGATGTGATTTTCTAAATCTTGTAGTCCGTTGAACAAATCAATAATCCGTCCATCATGTGTCATTGCTAAGGCATTGATTGTAAAATCACGACGTTTTAAATCTTCTTCTAAAGAGCGTACAAATTCAACATGATCTGGACGTCTAAAATCTTGATAAGTTGATTCTGTTCGAAATGTGGTGATTTCATAACCTTCTCCATGATCTAAAACCATAACAGTCCCATGTTGAATACCTGTATCTACCGTCTTATTAAAAATTTCCTTAATTTCCTCAGGGTATGCACTAGTGGCAATATCAATATCATGGATTGGTAATCCTAAGATAGTATCCCTAACACTTCCTCCGACAAAATATGCTTCAAAACCAGCATTTTCAATGGCTTTAATCACTGGTTCAGCATTAATGAAATCATCCGCAAGATTGGAAACTATCATAATATATTTTCCAATCCAACTAGTAATTCTTTATATTGTCCAATTTTTTCAGTAGCTAATGCAACACCAGACATGAATGAAATACGGTCAAATGAGTCCTGACGAATAGTTAATGCTTCACCCTCGCCACCAAATAAGACTTGTTCATGAGCAACATAGCCTGGTAAACGGACACTATGAATTCTCATGCCTTCAAAGGCTGCACCTCTCGCACCTGGTAATGTTTCTCTTTCATCAGGGTTGCCTTGAATTTTAGGTTTACGAACTTCAGCAATTAATTTTGCGGTATTTAAGGCTGTACCACTTGGAGCATCCAATTTATTATCATGATGCATTTCAATAATTTCAACGTCAGGTAAATACTTAGCAGCTTGTTGCGCAAATTGCATTAATAAAACAGCTGAAATACCAAAATTAGGAGCAATCAATCCACCTAATTTTTCTGTTTTACATAATTGTTTAAGTTCAGCTATATTATTTTCCGATAAACCCGTAGTCCCAATAACTGGTGACATATGTTTCGAAATAGCAAATTTAGTATTTTCGAAAACAACACTTGGGACAGTAAAATCAATCCAAACATCGGAAACTACGTTTATTTCATCTAGCTTATTGAATATTGGGACATTCTCTGTCTTATAGTCAGTAATTTCATTTATATTTTTTTCTGTAGCTGTAGTACTATAGACTCCAACTAATTCAAATAATGGATTTTCTAAGATCATATTTGTTGTAGTGGCACCCATTCGTCCTTTAAATCCAGCAACCAAAACTTTAATCATAGTAATCCTCCTCATCTTTAATTAATACAATCTAGTTTAACAGATTTATACTAGATTTAAAATGATAGTCAGCAGACATTCATCGATAATATGGTATGATATTTATATTGAATTTATTTCAGGGGGTAGAACTAATCTTAAAAAATGAACGAATTAAAATAATCGATTTAGTAATGATTGCGTTAGGTTGTTGTTTTTATGCATTTGGATTAGCAACCGTTAATATAACAAACCATCTTGCTGAAGGTGGTATAACCGGAGTTACTTTAATTTTACGTTATTGGTTTCATATTGATCCTGCGTATTCAACAATTGCAATTAATGTTCCATTAATCCTTATTGGTTACCGTTTTTTAGGTAAACGATCATTAGTCTATACTATATATGGAACAATAATGTTATCTCTTTTCTTATGGATTTGGCAACGTGTTCCGATTCAAATTAATGTAAATGATGATTTGTTTTTAGCAGGTATCCTTGCTGGTGCTTTTGGTGGCCTTGGGTCAGGCTTAGTATATCGTTTTGGTGGTACTACTGGTGGAACTGATGTAGTGGCTCGAATTTTTGAAAAAACACGTGGTATTCAAATGGGTAAGACAATTCTTGCCCTTGATATTGCTGTTTTGGTCATATCACTTAGCTACTTAGATTTAAGGCATATGATGTATACCCTACTAAGCTCATATGTTTTCTCAAAAATTGTTAACTTCACTCTTGAAGGTAGTTATTCTGGACTTGGCATCTTAATAATTAGTGACCAATATCAAATTATAACTAATGAAATTTGGGATAAATTAGGCAGAGGTGTTAGTTACATCAATGGTGAGGGATCTTATTCTCGCCAAAATAAAAAAATGATTTATGTTGTTATCAACCGTAATGAACTTCATCAGTTGAAGGAAATATTACAAAACCAGGATTCAAATGCTTTTGTTTCAATTAGTAGTGTTAATGAAGTACTGGGACAAGGGTTTAGTTTTAATCGACAAAAAAAGAATAAAATCACTAATATCACTAATATCTTTAATAAATGATTGGTCTTGCGCACTGCGATTTTTGCAGTGCGCTTTATTAGTGTGATATAGTTAAAGTAACTTATTGTTTATTACTAAAGGAGGCAATTAAATGAATTATCCCTATCAAAAAGCTTTTAATTTATCATTAGAATCCAACTCTTTGTCCCCATCAACAATTTTAGAATATAACTACGATATTCATGATTTTTTTAACTATCTTCTAAATTTTAATGATGCATTCTCTAATTCAATAATGGTTGAAACTATCTTAGAATCAGACGTTCGTCAATATTTAACTATGCTTCAAGATAAAAGAAATATTAAAAATTCAACATATACTAAGGTTTTATCGCATCTGAATGGTTATTTTAAATATTTATTTACCCATCAGATAAATACTCATATTCCAACATTAATGTTAAAAGGGAAAAAAAATATCGCAAATTCTGTTATAACCTTCAATTGGTTAATAGACTTCGACTCTTATCTTTTAAATTCAGAAATTAGCTACTATTCTCGACTTGTTTTATTAATGACACGGCATTTCTTTAAAATTTCAGAAATCTTACAACCTGGTTTTTTCGTTAGCTTTAAACAATTAACATTTACGGAAACAGAGGAATTATTTTTGAAGCAATTCAATACCTATATTAAACAACTACAAATTTTACAAAACTCCAACGATTGCTTTTTAAAACTGCGTAAAAATGTTGAAGCACCTTTATTATCTTTACCTGGTCTACATAAATTTTTAAAGAAAGATTTACAATTTATTGCGCCAAATGTTTCACCACGTCTGCTGTACCAGTCAGCTATTTGTTTTTCTATTCTCACTAACAATACGATGACAGATTCAGAAATTATGATGACGTTAAGAATTGATCCAAATTCACTTTTATACTACCGTCATTTAATTATTGAACAAAAATTAATCATATAAACCTTAAAAGAGCAACAAAAAGGAGCTAGAAAAATTCTAGCTCCTTTTTGTTGCCCAAATATTTTTAAATTATGCTACTTTTCGCCATAACTTTATCTAACCAATAGTCTTAATAATTCGTGCTGGATTACCTGCGATTAAAACATTATCAGGTACATCTTTTGTTACCACACTACCAGCACCAACGACGACATTATTTCCAATCGTGACACCAGGTAAAACAATCACTGATCCACCAAACCAACAATCATCACCAATTGTAATTGGTGCATCATATTGCCATCCTTCACGACGTAAATTTTTGTCCATAGAATGATGATTAGGTGTATATAACTGACAATTAGGCCCAATGAAACAGTGTTCTCCAATTGTTATTTGTCCTGCACTTAAAATCTGTAAATTAGAATTAATAAATGTGCCTGACCCTATTTTTAACATTTCCGGCCATTCTATAGTTGAAATTGGAAAATATATTTCAGCAGATTTTTCCATATTAGGTAAAAATTCTTTAAGCATTTTATCTGCATCATTCGTATCATGAGCCGCCAATTTATTTATTTTATAAATAGTTTGTGCACTTGTTTTAACAGTTTTTTGAGCCCATTCTTCTTTAGAATATTGGTACCAATCGCCATCTATAATTTTCTCAGTAATACTTTTTTTACTCAATCGTTCAATTTCTTTTTCGTTTAAATCTTTCATGTCCCTACCCCCGATATATAATTTTAGATAATTAATCGCCATTTAAACAACATTACCTATCTAAAATTATATCCTTAATAGCAATTAAAAAGCAAAAAATAATAATATCATTTATAAATATACCATCATAAATTCTATAATCTCTTTTCAAAAATTAAATTTTGGTCATTTTGTTCTATAAAGTGATAATTATTAGTCTTAGCTACTTTCAAACTTTTTATATTATTCAAATCTAGTATTATTTTTAATTTTTTTAACTTATATTCCTTTATAGCTAGTTTCTCAAGTTCTGTTAAGGCCTTTGACATTATTCCGCGTCCTACATACGACTTGTCTAACCAATAACCAACCTCAGCAGTTCCCATATGTAAATCTATTCCATGTAAATCAATCATGCCAACGATATTCTTATTAATTTTTATAGCGAAAATTAATTTAGTTTCATCCTTAAAAGAGTCTCTTAAAAAAATTATTTCATCATTAATCGATTTCATAGCATTAACCCATGGAAGCCACTCACTTAATTCAAGACGATTACGACTAATTAAATTAAATATTTCAGTACTATCTTCTAATTTTGGTATCACTATCTGATTTGTAATCATTTTACTTCCCCTTCTTTAAGCAAATCTTACAAATTGCTAACAAAAAACGCTTATACCAAAAGAATGATATAAACGTTTTATTTTAATAATTTATATCATTTTGAATATCAATAATTTCTTGATCATCAGGTACTAAAGCTAAGTAATGTTTAATTGCGTCCTTTAACTCCTCTTGTCGTCCGTTCTCTCTAAAAATAAATATAACAGATCTTAAAAAGTCAACTTGATTAGTAAAATAAGGGTATGCTTCTAAATAATTTTCTTCAGCTTTATCATAATCTTCAAGTCTTTCATATGAAATAGCTAAATTCCAAAATATTTGAGGATCTACATCTCCGTCGCTCTTGATATCTTCTAGTAATTTAATATCTTCATCATCACGTTCTTGCTTAACTAATAAATTACTTAATTGTAATAATATGCCAGTATTATCTGGATTAATATCAATTGCTTTATTTAAATACTTTTCAGCTTGCTTCTCATCGTCCAATTTTAAGGCAACAGTCGCTGCCTGTTCATACAATGTATCATTTACCTCGTCAACCGCTAACCCTTCTTGATAGACAAGTAAAGCATCATTCAATCTATTCTCATCTGAAAGTGCTTGACCAAGAATTGGATATAAGGATGTATACGAAGGATCTTCTTCCTTCAAATCATAAAGAATATCAATTGCTTTTTGTTGATCATTTAATTGTAGATAGGTTAAACCCATCTGTAACTTAGTATCAGAGTCCATATTTTCTAAATGAATTTGTTCTAAATATGCCATTGCTTTTTCAAACTGCCCACTGTTTGCGTAACTAACACCTAATCTTTGTACTAAGTTAACCTGTGACAGTTCAGTCTGTCCTGATTTAATTAATTCAAGATAAAATCCGATTGCCTGACTAAATTGTTTTGTATTAAAATATAGTTCGCCTAAAGCAAATTGGATAACTTCTTCTTCAGGAGCCAACTTATATGCAGTTAATAATTTATTTTCACTAACTTCAAACATACCTTGTGTCTGATATAAATCGGCAGCAACCATAAGAGACTGAAGATAAGCTTCTGAATCTTCTTCAATTTCTGACAAATAGTTAAGTGCTTCATCAGATTTTCCTTCACTAATTGCAATATCTGCCAGGAATGTTTTTAAAGTATCTTCTTCTGGATATTTTTCTAATAATCTTTCATAAGTACGTTTAGATTGAGCTAAAAAACCTAAGCTATATAACTCTTCTGCTAAACTAAATAATGTTGCATCATTGTCTTTTCTTAATGCTCTGGCAAATTCTTTCATTGCCTCATCAATTTGTCCTTCGTCCAAGTAGTCTAGCATAATTTCTGAATGCGTCATTAAATAACTTCCCTTCATTATTAAATTAATATGGTTTAGTTTAATCTATCATACACACAATAGCTAGTAATCTCGTACATAACTATTGTCTATAAAATAAATTATAGATTGAAAAAGCTAGTACAAAATGAATTGTACTAGCTTTTTCTAAGTATTATTTAACAGAATCCTTTAAAGCTTTACCTGGTTTAAATGCAGGTACTTTACTTGCAGGGATTTGAATTTCTTCACCAGTTTGTGGGTTACGACCTTTACGAGCAGCGCGTTCACGTACTTCAAAGTTACCGAAACCGATTAATTGAACTTTTTCACCTGTAGCTAATGTGCTTTGGATTGAACCAAATACAGCATCAACTGCGACAGTAGCATCTTTTTTTGTCAATCCTGTTTCTTTTGCAACATTTTCGATTAATTGTGCTTTGTTTGCCATAATGTTTCACCTCCCCTAAAATGTGTCCGAATATTTAAAAATATTCAGCCATTATTATTTAAAATAAATAATAATAATAGAACCAGAGATTACTCTACTAATTCTTTATTTAAGATACCATACAAAACGTATTACATCAAGGTATTTAACTACTTTAGCAGAAAAAAAGATGGCATGGTAGCGTTTTATCAATTTGAATTATTTTCTTCTTCTTTCAATAACATGAATTGGTGTTCCTTCAAAATCAAACGATGTTCTAATTTGATTTTCTAAGAAACGTTCATATGAAAAATGCATCAAATCAGTATCATTAACAAATACAACGAATGTAGGTGGTTGTATTGCTACTTGTGTTGCATAGTAAATTCTTAAACGTTTTCCATTATCAGTTGGCGTTGGATTATGGGCTACTGCATCCATAATGACATCATTTAATACTGAAGATGTAATACGACGACTATGATTTTCATTTACGCGTTTAATTAATTCGGGTATCTTAGATAATCGTTGCTGTGTAATTGCAGACACAAAAATAATAGGAGCATAACTAAGATATGCAAATTCTTGACGTATATTAGCCTCAAAATCAGATAATGAATGATTATCTTTTTCAAGAGTATCCCATTTATTTACGACGATAATGATACCACGTCCTGCTTCATGGGCATACCCTGCAACTCTCTTATCTTGTTCCCGAATACCTTCTTCAGCATTTAACACAACTAAAACAACATCTGAACGATCAATAGCACGCATGGCACGTAGTACAGAATACTTTTCAGTATTTTCATATACTTTTCCGCGTTTTCTAATACCAGCTGTATCAATCATTGAGAACATATCGCCCTCTTCAGTATCAAAAGCTGTATCAATTGCATCACGTGTAGTCCCTTCAATAGGTGAAACAATAACACGATTTTCACCCAGGATTGCATTCACCAATGAAGACTTACCCACGTTAGGACGACCAATCAAACTAAACTTAATTCGACTGTCATCTTCATCAGGAATATTTTCAGGGAATTTCTTTGTAATCTCATCCAATAAGTCACCAACCCCAAGGCCATGACTACCAGAAACTGGAAATGGTTCTCCAAATCCTAATGAATAGAAATCAAAAATATCTTGTCTAGACTCGGGATTATCAACTTTATTAACCGCTAAAATAACTGGCTTATCAGAACGATATAAAATTTTAGCCACTTTCTCATCAGCATCCGTTACGCCTTCTTTTACACTTACAAGAAAAACAATAACATCAGCTTCATCGATTGCGATTTGTGCTTGTTCAGTGATTTGCGTCAAAAAGGGTTCATCACCGATATCGATACCACCAGTATCAATCAAGCTAAATTTTTGCGCTAACCACTCACTATGAGCATAAATACGATCTCGTGTAACACCAGGAGTATCCTCAACAATTGAAATTCTTTCCCCGGCTATTCTATTAAAAACTGTGGACTTTCCAACATTAGGACGTCCAACAATTGCTACAACAGGATTTGCCATAGATAGTACCTCACTCTCTAAATATCTTTTGTAATAAATAATAAAAACGACTGAACTACAGTTCAGTCGTTACTTAAAAATAATATTTTAATTATTTGTTAGTATCTGCATCTTCTAATGCTTTACCTAAAATATCACCAAGTGTGAAACCAGTACTTTCTTCTGGCATACCACTCATTGTTGATTTAGGAGCTTTAGCTTTTGGTGCAGCTTTTTTAACTGTTTTTTTCTTTTCAGGTTTTTCTTCTGTTGCTGGTTTTTCTTCGAGAGCTTTAATTGATAAAGCTAAACGATGTTCTGCTGGATGTACTTCAAGTACTTTAACTTGAACAGCTTGGCCAGTTTTTAAAACTTCGCCTGGTGTAGCAATATGTGTGTAAGAAATTTGTGAAATATGAACTAATCCTTCAATTCCAGGCATAACTTCAACAAATGCACCAAATGTCGTTAAACGTTTAACAGTACCATCTAAGACGTCATCTACATGGATATCATTTTCAACATTATCCCATGGTTGAGGTAATGTTTGTTTGATTGATAATGAAATACGATTCTTATCTAAATCGATTGCCAATACTTTAACTTTAACTTCTTCACCAACTGATAAGACATCTTCTGCCTTAGAAATACGGTTGTAAGAAATTTCTGAAATATGAACAAGTCCATCAATACCACCAAGATCAACAAATGCACCGAAGTTAGTTAAACGGGCAACTGTTCCTGTTACAACTTCACCAACTGTTAAAGTTTTAAGAGTTTCTACTTTTTGAGCATCTCTTTGAGCTTTAACAATTGCTTTATGTGATAAGATTAATCTATTTTCAGTTGGGTCAATTTCAATAATTTTGAAATCTAATGTTTGATGGTTATATTTTGATAAATCTTCAACAAAACGATCATCAATCATTGAAGCGGGTACGAATCCACGCACACCAGCATCAGCAACTAATCCACCTTTAACAACTTGTGTTACTGTAGCTTCGATTGTAGCATCATCATCAGCTAATTTTTGTAAGTCATTCCAAACTTCACGTTCAGCAATTCTTCTTTGTGATAGTAAGTAACTACCACCTTCTTTATCGCCACCGATACTTGAAATAACAACTAAATCCATAACGTCACCAATTTTGACAACGTCTTCTGTTTCTTCACCAGCTTTAAGTGCTAGTTCTTTAGCTGGTACAACACCTTCAACACCGGCGCCTTCAATACCAACAATGACTTGTTTAGCATCATCGATAGCTAAAACTTCACCTTTTATAACAGAACCAACCTTAACTTCACTTACACTATTTAATGCTTCTAGTAAATCATTATTTTCTTCAATATTACTCATGGACAATGTCCTCCTTAGCGAATAAACTCTATTTATTATTTTAGCTGAAATGAAGAGTAATTACTAGTGCTAATACTCATTTTTCACATTTTATTTTATTATTTGTTAATTATATCCATAATTTTCTGTACGACCCCATCAATATTCATTGAAGTCGTATCTACAAGTATAGCATCTTTTGCCTGAATAAGCGGAGAAATTTCACGTGTAGAATCTTTTCGATCTCGTTCGGCAATTTCAAACTCTAAAACATCAAGTGTTGTATTAATACCCTTAATTTGATTTTCCTTAAATCGGCGAAGAGCACGTTCTTTAACACTCGCAACTAAGAATATTTTAACTTCAGCATTTGGTAATACTGTCGTTCCGATATCACGACCATCCATAACAATTGATCCATCTTCGGCAATTTCTTGTTGTCTTTTAACTAATTCCTTGCGTACACCTTCTTGAGCAGCAACCGTTGAAACATTATTAGTTACCTCAGGTTGCCTAATTGCTTGTGTTATGTCTATATTGTTTATATAGACTAATTGTTCTGGATTTGCTGGTTTAAAAGAAATTATTGTATCTTTTAATAGACTAACTAACTTATCATCATTATCCAGCGCAACATTCTTTGCCATTGCTTCAAAAGTAATTGCTCGATACATTGCCCCAGTGTCGCAATAAACATAATTTAATTTTTTAGCAACTAATTTAGCGACAGTGCTTTTTCCTGCGGATGCCGGTCCGTCAATTGCAATTTGGATATTATTTTTCATCAAGTAATTCCTCCATAAAAATGGGATTGATTAGATATCAATCCCATATGTATATTATTTAACTCTTATTTTTTGTCCTGCACTAATAGAAGTAGTCAACCCTGGATTCATTTGTAGAAGTTGTTCTGTAGTTAACCCATTGTTTGCTGCAACACGATATATGCCTTGTCCTGCTTCGACAGTTACATATGACTTTGAAGATGCACTTGATGAACTATCAGAGCTGGTTGATTCACTAGACGCTGAGCTAGAGCTTGAATTAGTGCTAGAACTAGCTTTCTCTTTTGATTCAGAGCTAGCTTTTTCTTTTGATGCTTTTTCTTTCGATTCAGAACTAGCTTTTTCTTTTGATTCAGAGCTTTTCTTAGCACTTGAGCTAGAACTATCAGAATCATCAGTTTTGGTAACTATTTTTTTACTTACTGAACTCTCGCTTGTGGTTCTATCTTCTGGTTGGTATACTTTGTTACTTTCAACAATATAAAAAGCAATCGTTCCAATAATAATAGCTACAAAAACAACTAATAACCCCGTAGTTAATAATGAACTATTTTTACTTTTACGTCTATTCGCTGATCGAGAATAATTTCCATTATCGTCTCTATCGTCTTCGAATGATTTTTCCCAAGGCTTTTTTTCTGAATTATCTTTTTTATCACTCATTTTTCAATCCTCCTAAAAACAATTATCATTATTTTACCATAATAATCCAAATTATTCTCAAGATAATTTAAACAATCTTGAAATAATATTATCTGTTGATTGAATTAACTGCTTGTCATCATTTTTGATTATCTTTTTTTCTAATCCAATCTTTTGAAGTACATCCACATTAAATAACGCTGAGCAACAGAATTCATCATGTTCTATTAATTTCGATTCTCCAAAATGGTTTAAAATTTGTTGCTTTCGACAATTACTTGAATTAACAAACATTATCATATTTTGTAATCCAGTTTCTTTTTCAATTTTCCTTTGTCTAAAAAGGAACTGCACCTCTTCAACTGAGCTTTGTTTCTCATAGTAATAATCTAACAGTTTACCTTTTTCTTCTCCAAGACCAACTAATTCCTTATGTTTTTTAAAATACATCCTAATAAAATCATCATCTGGAATGGTTAAATCAATTAAGTTTCTTTGTAGAAACACATCATTTTCTTGAGAAAAAACAATTGCGATACTCTGCTGGCCATCTCGTCCAGATCGGCCAAATTCTTGTACGTAGCTTTCAAAATCAGCGGGCATATGATAATGGATAACGTATCTAATATCTTTCTTATTAATACCCATACCAAAAGCGCTTGTTGCACATATAACATCTATTTGATTTTCCATAAATTGTCTTTGTACCGTATACCTTGCCATATCATTCAAGTCAGCATGGTACGGTTCAGACCTTAATCCAGTGTTATTATTTATTAAATCTGAGACCTCATTTGCCTTTTTCTTGCTCGAGAAATAAACGATTCCAACACCCTTGATTTTATTCAATAAATTTAATAATTGCTTATTTTTATCAGATTCATCATGCACTTTTAAGACACTTAAAAAAATATTACTTCTATTAACCGATTTAATGATTTTATGAAAATCTCGACCTTCTGTTTTTAATTGTGTCATAATATCATTCTGAATATTTAGTGCAGCTGTGGCTGTCAACGCCAAAACGCAAGGTGTACCAAGTTTCACAATTGCATTATTCAAATCCAAATAATCAGGCCTAAAATCTGGTCCCCAAGTGGAGATACAATGTGCCTCATCTACAACAAATAGTGATACATCTATTTGTTTAAGGGCATTTATCACTTCAAATTGACTTAGCATTTCAGGAGATAAATAAACAAATTTATAAGATTGTATATTTTTTAACACATATTTTTTTTCAGAATAACTCAATATTGATGTTAATCCAATAGCTGTCCCATTACCACGAAAATTAAATTGACTAACTTGATCTTGAATTAAAGATAACAACGGTGAAACGATAACTGTCGTACCATTCATAAGATAGCCAGCTAACTGATAACACAATGATTTCCCAGTCCCTGTAGGTAGTACTGATAACGTGTCTTGACCAGATAAGATAGTTTCTATGGTTTCTTCTTGGCCTATCATAAATGAATCGAATCCAAAGTATTCCATCAATTTTTCTTTTAAATTAATTTTGGACATCTATTTTACTCCTATAAATTTGATACAAACGATAATCGAAAAAATTTATATCAGGTTTCTTATTTTGTATTATTTTAAAAGGTACTTGATCAATATCTCTCCCCATAATTTCAGATAAATCATTAACTATTTTTTTTGTTAAAAAAGTATCAAATGGAAATTTTTCACTAATCATTGCTAATTCAAGTAAATGTTCAAAAATTGTACTAGTCTTCAATCCTCTACTTTTAGCCACATCATTAACAGATAGGCCCATAGTAATTAATCTCATCGTTTCCTTTGCACTTTCAGAAATAATTCCTGTTTTTAGAATTGACTGAACTAATTCTTTGAACACACTTTGTTTTTGCTCCTCAATCCAACTAGCAAAAAAATTTATTGTATCTCTGTATATTAATTGAATCTCCATTTCTGATAGATTCAACTCATTTGCTAACTGTTTATTGGTCAATCCATTAAGATTATGACCAATTAATTTGTTCATAAATATTAAACTAGAATTTGTATCAATTTTTTGCACGAACAATCGTAATTCTAAATTAACTTGTTTTGTTAGTATTGTTTTGTCATTATTAGAAATCCATTTTTTGATATTAAATTTAGTTAATTCGGATGTTACGACAGGATAATAATGACGATTAACAAAGCTAAGTTCAGATACAACTTGTATAGCTAAAATACAAGTTTCTGACCATTCATTAAATTTATATTGATTTATTAATTTAGGGTGCTTAATTTGATATAAATCGCTTTTCGCTTTTTTTTGTCGAATTAAACCATTTTGCGTTAACCGAACTTGCCCATTAGATTCAGTGAGTAATTTATTTTGTTTCAACTTAGAAAGTATTTTTTGATATATTTCATTTGTAAATTGAGGATCAATACTAAAATAATCTAGCAAATCATAACGCATTCCCCAATATATATTGGAAACAGTATTCCGACCTGTAATAATGCTAAATATTACATTAGGTCGCCGATATTCGACATTAAACATTTGTAAGAGATAATCTTCAACCATAAAATACCATCCTTATAAAATAAAATGAGGAAGAATCACTTAAGAATTCTCCCTCATTAATTATACTATAGTTGTTTATATTTTTTATTATTTAACTGAACCCAACCATACATTCTCTGATATAAAAGACTAAATAACCCAACGACCAGAATTCCTTTTATAATATTAAAAGGAACAATACCAACAATAACGTACTTGGATACTGACATTCCGATATTCATACCGATAACATTCAAGTACACTGGTAGAATTACAAAATAATTTGCAATAGATAATACAGCAGTTAGTACAAAGGTACTCACTAAAACTGCCAAAATACTCTTTCCAAGTGTTGGCTTAAGGTTTCCTTTACCTTTGAGAAGATAATATGCTGGAAATGATACCGCCATTGATGCTAAGAAATTACTTCCAACACCTATCAAGCTGGCAATATCTGTTCCAGTTGAAACTAGATACAGCAATGAACGAACGACGGCAACCATCACACCGCTCATTGGTCCCAAAATAAAAAATCCAATTAAAATTGGTAAATCACTAAAATCAATTTTTAAATACGGAAAAATTACTGGGAAAGATAAAAACATTAATACGTATGAGATTGCAGCTAAGAACGCTGTAATCACAACTTTATAAACTGGTGACCGATTCATACTAGAAAACCTCCTGGAAGGCCATCTTCAATGAAGAACCTTTCAAGTAAATAAAAATGAACGCCATTAATCACTAAAGATTAACAGAGTTCATTTGAAATTACTTACTCAAATAAGCCCTATCTTCTTTATCCAGACTTTAACTGTCGGTACTGGAATTACACCAGTCCAGCCACATATACAATGTGGGTCGCGGACTATAACCGCCGGTCGGGAATTACACCCTGCCCCTGAAGACGAACCAAATATTTTATTACGCTACAAAATATAACATAGGATAAAATAAGTTACAATTATTTACGCTCGGCGATACTTTTCAATGCATGAACTTCTTCTTCAGATAACTCACGGTATTGACTCGAAGTTAATCCATATAAATCTAAGAATCCATAAGTTTCACGTTTTAATTTTTCCACTGGATGTCCGACCTCTGCCAACATATTTTTAACTTGATGATTTCGGCCTTCATGAATTGTTAATGAAACAATTGCTTTTTGCTTATTTTTATCTGCTGAAATAATTTTTGAATGAGCAGGAGCCGTTTTCTTACCATCAATTACAATTCCTTGACGTAACGTTTTTAAATCATCATTAGATGGAATACCATTCACTTTAGCGACGTAAGTTTTGTCAATCTTATACTTTGGATGAGTCATTTTGTTGGCTAACTCACCATCATTTGTCATTAATAATAATCCAGAAGTATCATAATCTAATCGACCGACTGGATAAATTCTTTCCCTTACACCTGGAAAATAATCCGTAACAACCTTACGATCTTTATTATCCTTAACAGCCGAAATAACTCCTCTTGGTTTGTAGAATAAATAATAGACTAATGGTTCTTCATTTAAACGAATACCATCAACTTCAATTTTATCTTCACTTGTGACCTTAATACCCAACTCACTTGCAACCTTACCATTCACCTTAACATGACCTTCTGAAATCATTTTTTCGGATTGTCTTCGTGACGCAACACCTGATTGCGCCATAACTTTTTGTAATCTTTCTGCCTCTGCCATATTATTCCTCATTTTCTTGTAATTTTTCGTTAAAATTATTTAAAAAAAGTTTACCTATTTCTCCATCAAAATCTTGATTTTCACTAATCACTGGAAGTTCTTTTAGTTCAGTTAATCCAAAATAATTTAAAAATTGCGTCGTTGTTACATATATAATAGGTCTTCCTGGTACATCAAGACGTCCATTTTCACGAATTAGATCTAAAGCAATCAATTTTTGCAGTGATCCTGAACTTTGAACTCCTCGGATATCATCAATTACAAGTCGTGTCACTGGTTGTTTATAAGCAATGATAGCTAGCGTTTCCAGTGCTGCATTAGAAAGTCTTCTTGAATTAGGATTTTCAAAATAATCTTTAATTAAATCTGCTAATTTCTCTTTTGTTACTAATTGATAACAATCATTATATTGAATTAGCTCCAAGCTAGAATTTATATCATTTTTATACTTTAATGATAATTTTTCAAGTTGTTCTTTAACTGCTGATTTCAATAATCCAGTTAATCTAGATAATTCTGCTAGAGATATTCCTTGATCCCCACTCACAAATAAAAGTCCTTCAATATTTGCTAAATGACTCACCTTCGTACCTCCTTAATACAATAATCTATGGTTCAATTTTTAAAATCTGAATCATTTCATGGCTATTTGCTTGTTTCAATTTAATTTGGTTTAATTTTGAAAGTTCTAATATTGCCAGAAAAGTAACAACAATTTCATCAACCGTTGTTGTTATTTCAAAAAAATCACTAAATATTAAACTCTTATTTGAATTTAGAATGATTTTTTTTATTTCTGATATTTTATCAGAGAGTGATGCTAGTTGCACATTAATTTTTTTCTCAATTGGTTGATGATTTATTTGCTTTATTAAAACTCTTTTAAAAGCATTCTCAAGTGTTTCTAAATCCAGGCCAGGTATATCAAGTTGAGGTTTATCAAATCTATTTTTAGGAATACTACTTTGTTCCTTAGAAAAATAATTCGCACGTTTATTTTCCCTGACGCTCAACTCTCCAGCCGCCTCTTTAAAAATTTGATATTCAATTAATTGTTCGACTAGACTTGCCCTTGGATCAGTTTGAGTTTCCTCTACATTGGAAAATTCTGCCGGTAATAACATTTGACTCTTAATTTTCATCAACGTTGAAGCCATCACTAAATATTGACCAATCACATCTAATGACATATTCGTAGTATCTTTAATAATAGTTAAATATTGCTCTGTTATTTCTGAAATTTGAATATCATAAATATCCATCTCAGAATCTTTGATTAAATGCAGTAACAAATCAAGTGGTCCTTCAAAAGAGGTTAATTTTAATGTTACCTGACTAATAGATTTAAATTTTTGACTCATTTTTTTGCATTTCCCATTTTTCAATTAATTTTGTAGTATCAATTGTACCCATGATTTTTTTATCAGGATATAGCGATAATACAGCGTTCAGAATCAAAAAACTAACTTTTTTATGTCTTTCATCTGGACTCAATGATATTGCCCGAACTACGACAACGTTGCCATCATTTTCAATACCAACTATACCAGTAAAATTACCTGCCTCATTTTTCCAAAGATACAAATCTCGATTTTCTGTATCTTGATAACCTTTAATTGCTAAATTAATTCTAGTAACATCCTTCAAGTCAGGTATAAATGACAACAAGCCCATCGCAATTTTTTCATAATCATTCTTATACTTAATAAGCATTATTGTTCTCCTCTACACGCACGGCATTCATGAGACAATTCATATATTTAAAAATAACTAATATACTTGTTTGTTACCGATATATTAATTTAACGTTGAACTAATAAATTATATTTTCAAATAATTTTATTTATTATCTCTTACCTACTAAAATAGTTTTCTATTAATCATCTGTTTCGTTAATTAATTCATCATTATTAGTTTCAAATTCCTCAGGCATTTTTATTAAAATAAGATTACCATCTTCTTGTTTAACATAACGCTCTTTTAGCAGATGTCCAACAGCTCTCTTAAATTGACCTTTGCTGATACCAAAATATTCTTTAATGTCTTCTGGATTACTTTTATCAGTAAAAGGTAATGTTTTTTCATCATTATGACTTAATGCAGCAATCAACATTGCTGCATCATCACTAATTGCTTCATAGGCACGTGGTTTGATAGATAGATTAATTGTACCGTCAGTTCTAATTCCAATTACACGTCCTTCTAATACTTGACCTAATCTAGGTTCATTAAATCTTTCAGATGGATGGATAAATCCAAGATAATCATCATCAGTAATTACAAAAGTTCCAATCATTTTTAAGCGAATAACTGTAAATTTCATATTTTTATTTTTTAATGAGTCATCAGGTTTCTTAGCAATTGATCGAAACATTTCTTCGTCCGCAACATCACCCCAAATACGATCTTTGGCATCAATTTTAAGTCCAACCATTAATCGATCACCAGCTTTTGGCCAAAGTGATTTCATTTCTGGTAAATCATCTAGTGAAACTGCTACATCTTTGTCTGGTAAACCAATGTCAACGAAGACACCTAAATCTCTTCTAACTTTTACAACGTCTCCGAATGCATATTGATCAATGCCAGCTCTAGGAATTATTGTTGATAAACTCAAATCATGATCTTCGTTCTCATACACAAAGCCTGTAACCATCGAACCGTTCGCTAATTGACTGTTTTTTTCATCTTTCAATAAATGCATTGTTATACTATCTTTTTGTACTAAAAATTCTGTATCATTCTCATCAGTTACCATTGCGGTAACAACTTGTCCCATTATTGAACTCATTTATTTCTCCCATTCAAAAAAATATTATTTTATATTTCTTTATTCATATTTTAAAATTACATACTCACATTTTACCTGATATTAGGCTTAATAGCCAATTGAATAGAAATATTGTGTAATAAAAAAGGGGCTGTGACATAAGTCTCTTCAATATGATATTAAACAAGTCTCCCGAAATCTTTTTTGATTTCGGGAGACTTGTTTCTTTTTACTACTTTTTAATATATTATCTAATTAGAAAAATAAAAAGGAACACTGGCCTTCGACCCCCAATGCTCCTTAATTTAATCCTCGAAAGGACTTAAAAATGCAAAATTATTATAACATAAATCAGACTTGTTTAGCCATCTCAACTGACTATATACCAGAAAAGAATAACACTGCGTGTTATATCAATACGCTAATCGAAAAATTAGAAATAAAAGAACCTTATCTTTTTGGTCGCCCCCGTGAATATAATCTTTCAGCTTTATTGAAGTTATATCTTTTTGCTATAACTCGAGGTGTTTTTAGTAGTCGTCGGGTCGCCTTACTAGCACAAGAAAATTTATCGGCACGTTGGTTAACACAAGAGCAAATGCCATCTTACCGAACTATTGTCCGATTTAGAACGTCGAATGAATTAACTGATTTAATTGATCGCAGTTTAGATACCTTAGTCGAATATTTACGACAACAAAATATGATTAGTGATGCCATCTTTATTGATGGTACTAAGGTTTTGGCTAATGCTAATAAATATAGTTTTATTTGGAAAAAGAATACAATACGTTTTGATCAAATGAATCGCGAAGCGATTTTAGAGCTACTAGTTGAATTAAAAACAGCGCATGCTGCTTGTAAAGTCCCAGAAGGCTCCAATCTAACACTAGAAATGATTGAAGAAGTTATCGATCGACTTGATCAGAAATTAGTAGCATTAGACCAGGAAGTTTCAAGAACTAAGAAGATAAGTCCCAATCCAGCTAAAAGAATTCGAAGAACCCTAAAATCTAAGAAGAATCAATTAACTAAACGCCAACATAAATTAAGTGAACATGAAGCACAAATGAAAATATACGGTACTCGAAATAGCTATTCTAAAACTGATCATGATGCAACTTTTATGCGTATTAAAGAAGATCCAATGTTAAATGGTCAACTTAAGCCAGCTTATAACTTACAAATTGCGACCAGTAACCAATTTATTTTGGGCTACCAATTATTTCAAAATCCAACAGATACTAGAACACTTCAACCGTTTCTTAAAACGTTAAGTACTCATAATAAATTAGATAAATACATTGTTGCCGATGCCGGATATGGATCAGAATCAAACTATCGTTTCATTGAAGATGAATTACCAAATCAAACTGCTATAATTCCTTACGGTACCATGATTAGAGAACAAAGCAAAAAATGGCGAACTGATGATAGAAAAGTTATGAACTGGGATTATCATGAAAATAATGATTACTATATTGATCCGCACGGCGTGCGATTTAACTTTAAAGCGTATCGGAAAAGAACCGATAAATATGGAATAGTTCGTGAATTTAAAGAATATCAAGCAGAGTTACTAGATGAGAATCAGATAATTATTCCTGCGGCTAAAACACTTAGAGGTGCACGTCGTAAGATTCAAGTTAACGGATCTTGGGAATATTTTAAGGCACAACAATGTGAACGACTTTCTGAACCAGAAACGGGTCAAATTTACGCGCACCGTAAAATTGATGTAGAATCCGTTTTTGGTCGAATGAAGGCCTCTTTGCCGTTCAATCAATTTCTATTGCGAGGGATTGAGAAGGTTAAAAAGGAAGCAGGTTTGATAGTAATGGCATTAAATATCCAAAAATTAGCCAGTTTAGGAGGTAAATAATACTTCTGTTTTCTATATTTTTTTAAATAAAAAGAAATAAGGCTCCAGAAATCAAAAAATGATTTCCGGAGCCTTATTTTGAACTTTATTGAAGGGACTTATGTCACAGCCCCTTTTCCAATTTTAAAATATTCAAGTAAGGATTGATACAACCTGATCAATATTATCTTAATTAGTCAATTATATTCATGATTAACCCAATAACATTTTTCGTCACCAATGTCTTACCGATATACTAACTTAGGTTCATCATGTACTTGAACCTTAATATAATTAGTCTACTAATTGAACTTTCAAACTGTTTGTTGTTCCTTTTTCACCAACTGGAAGACCAGCAGTGATTAAGATAAGGTCACCTTTTTTAGCGAAACCTAATTCTTTAGCTTTTTCAGTTGCTAAACTAAACAATGCATCTGTTGATGCTGGTTTTTCAGCAATGATTGGGTGAACACCCCAGTTAACTGATAAACCATGACGAGTTTGTTCGTCAAAAGTAATAGCTAAAATATCTGAGTCAGGACGGTATTTAGAAATCATACGTGCTGTTTGACCAGATTTTGTAGCAGCGATGATAGTTTTAATACCTAAGCTATCAGCTGTTTCAGCAACAGCACGACCAATAGTTTCAGTAACATCATTTTTGTCAAATTCATTTAATGCAAATGAGCTATGTGCACGCAATGCATTTTCAGATTTTTCATCAATACGAGCCATTGTTGCAACTGATTCTACAGGGTAGTCACCATTAGCACTTTCACCTGAAAGCATTGTTGCATCTGTTCCATCAAATACGGCATTAGCAACATCAGATGCTTCAGCACGTGTAGGACGTGGGTTTTCTTGCATTGAATCAAGCATTTGAGTAGCAGTAATAACTGGTTTGCCCAAAGCGTTACATTTTTTGATTAAGTCTTTTTGAACTAAAGGAACATTTTCAGCAGGAATTTCAACACCCATATCGCCACGGGCAATCATTAATCCTTCAGAAACTTCCATAATAGCATCAATATTATCGATACCTTCTTGTGATTCAATCTTAGGGAAGATTTGAACATGTTCCATTCCTTTTTCTTCAAGTAAAGCGCGGATATCTAAAACATCAGCTGGTTTACGTACAAAACTTGCAGCAATGAAATCAATGTTTTGATCTAAACCAAAACGAATATCGTCTGAATCTTTTTCAGTAATACCAGGTAAGTTAATTGATACACCAGGAGCGTTAACACCTTTACGTGAACCTAAACGACCAGAATTCATAACAGTTGTTACTAATTCGTTAGCAGCTGTATCAATTTCATCAATTCTCATATCGATAAGACCATCATCAAACAATACGTGGCCTCCAACATGAACATCTTCAATTAAACCTGGGTAAGTAACAGCAATCTTTTCTTTTGTTCCTTCAAGTGAATCATCCATTGAAATACGAACAATATCATTAATTTCAAAGTTGATTTTACCTTCTTTTTGAACAGTAGTACGGATTTCTGCACCTTTAGTATCAAGCATGATACCAACCATTTTACCAGTAATTTTTTCTGCTTCATGAACTAATGTCATACGACCTAAATGTTCTTCATGGTCACCATGAGAAAAGTTGAAACGGAAAACATTAGCACCGGCTTCGATTAATTTAACAATTGTATCAAGATCTGAACTGGCTGGACCAAGTGTACTTACGATTTTAGTTTTTTTCATTAGATTATGATCTCCTCTTAGTTTACTTATTATTTATAAATAACAATAACAGTATTATATTATTTTGGTGTTGAAAGTCGTGTATTTAAGTCTAAAAGACTCAAATCTGTATGATGTTTATGTTCTTCAAGCGTTGCAACAATATCTTCAGCAACTAATTTGTTGTCTTTAATACCAATTGCTAATCCGCCTTTACCTTCCATAAGAAGTTGAACAGCATAATCACCAAAACGACTTGCTAAGACACGATCTTTGGCAGTTGGTACGCCACCACGTTGTGTATGGCCTAAAATAGTCACACGTGTTTCAAAATTACCATATGTGTCTAATTCAGCAGCAAATTCACTAGCTCCCATAACACCTTCAGCTAATACGATAATTCCTGAATCTTTACCATGTTCACGGTTACTGTTGAGCTTGTCTGCAATTTCTTGCATGTTATATCCTTTTTCAGGAATAACAATAACATCAGCACCACCAGCAATACCGGACCATAAAGCAATATCTCCAGCATTTCTACCCATTACTTCAACGATAAACGTACGTTGATGTGAACGAGCAGTATCGCGAATACGATCAATTGCATCAAGAGCTGTGTTAACAGCTGTATCAAATCCAACTGTGAAATCTGTATCAGGAATATCATTATCGATTGTTCCTGGAATACCAACAGCGTTAAATCCACGTTTTGTGAGTGCTAAAGCACCATGGTATGAACCATCCCCACCGATAACAACTAAAGCATCGATACCGAACTTTTTAAGTTGTTCGATACCTTTTAATTGTCCTTCAGCAGTTGCAAATTCAGGATAACGGGCTGAATATAACATTGTTCCACCGCGTTGAATAACATCATCAACGTCAGCATATTCAATTTTATGAATATCGCCAGCAACTAAACCAGCAAAACCATAATTAATACCGTATGCTTCTAATCCTTCACCAATTACACGACGTGCAACAGCACGAACTGAAGCGTTCATACCTGGCGCATCTCCACCACTTGTTAAAATACCAATGCGTTTCATTTCTTCACCTCAATAAGTAATTTAAGTACATATTTCACTCACTATATTAACACTTTTCAGAAAAGTTGTCTTGTTAAATGTGAAAATATTTTCAGTATTTTCAAGAATAAATTACTTAATGACGACATTTTCAGAACCTAATATTTTTGTAAGCGCTGTATGTGTTTCTTTGTCGTTCCTTAACCAATAAGTTCTATCTAAACTAATTTTACGATTGTCTTTTTCATAGTACAAAATAACCGGTGTTTGACCTAACCTTATTTTCATGGTTTGCATTAATTTTTCTATTTTTTCATTTGTTGTTTCTTTAGTAATCTTCAAAAACCATTTTTTTTGAGTTATTCGTTTAAAATAATCATCTGCTAATTCTATTTTTTTAACAATAATTTGTAATCCTCTATTTGTTTCAACATCCCCCGAAACGACAACGACCTTATTTTTTTCAAGTAAAGATTCTTTCTGTCGAAATAAATCAGGAAATATTGTCAAATCAATCTCACTTGTTTCATCCGAACCATTTACAAAGGCCATTTGTTGACCCTTCTTTGTTCGAATAACTTTTACTCTCGTAAGATTAACTAAAATGGTTACATGTGTCTTATCAGATATTTCCGATATTTTTTTAAAATCGCTTTGATTTAGCTGTTTCCGATACTTCTCAACCGGATGTCCCGAAAGATACGCACCTAAATATTGTGATTCTTTTTCTAATCGAACCATTAATGGAAAGTTTGATTGTCTTGCTATCTTAGGTGTTAATAATTCAAATAAATTAGTATTATTTCCACTTAAATCAATACTACTAATTAATTCTGGTAGAGCACTAATCAACTCAGCACGATTATATTCAAATTGATCAAAACACCCAGAATATATTAAAGCTGAAATATTTTCCTCATTTAAATATTTTTTATCTATCCGATGCAGGAAGGATTGGAAATCTGTGAACAATTCTTTTTTCCGTAATGTAATGATATGTTCAATAAAGTCTTTTCTAAGTCCTTTAATACTATTTAATCCAAATAAAACAATATTTTGTCTTAAACTAAAACCTACCTCGCTCATATTAATATCAGGTAATTTAATTATTACATGATATTGCTTTGCTTCCACTAAGTATTCTTTTATTTTTTGCGGATTATTACCAACGGAATTTAAAATAGCTTCAAAAAATGCAGCTGGAAAATTAGCTTTAATATAGGCTAATTGAAAAGCAATTTTACTATAGGCAACGGCATGTGAACGATTAAATCCATAATTAGCAAACTGCTCAATATAACTATAAACTGTTTTAGCTACATCTTCTTGAATTCCATTATCATATGCCCCATTGATAAACTGAGTACGCATTTCATCAATAGTCTTTTTTTTCTTTTTACTCATTGCTCGGCGTAGTAAATCAGCTTCACCAAGTGTAAAATTACCCATCTTTGATGCGACCTGCATAACCTGCTCCTGATAAACTAATACACCATAGGTTGACTCAAGAATTTGTTTTAAACTATTGTCCGGAAATGTTATTTTTTCAAGATGATGTTTTCGTGCAATAAATGTATCTATATTTTCCATCGGACCCGGCCGATATAACGCATTTACAGCTGCGATATCTTCAAAAGATGTTGGTTGTAATTTTTTTAAAACATTTTTGATACCATTAGATTCAAATTGGAAAACACCGGATGTATCACCTAATCTAAAAAGAGCTAATGTTTTTTCATCTTCTAAATTAATGAATGCTGGATTGAAGTCTGCTTGATAATTCTTTTTAACCTGTGTTACAGCTTGATCTAAAATATTTAAATTACGTAGACCTAAAATATCGATTTTTAATAAACCAACATTTTCAACTATATCTTTAGAATACTGCGTTAAAAGAATATCCTCACTTCCATTTTGTAACGGAACCACTTCTCGTAAATCAATTTGGCTCAATACGACCCCTGCTGCATGCGTAGAGTAGTGTCTTGGAATCCCTTCGATATGCTGCGCAATTGTAAAAATATTTTTATTTTTGGAACTATCATTAACTAAATTACGTAATTTTTGTGATTGTGCTAGCGCCTCTGTCAACGTAATTTTCAAAACATTTGGAATTGAATCACTCCACCCTTTCATTTCAAAAGGTGATACACCAAATACTCGACCAACATCCCTCAAAGCCTGTTTTGCTGCCATTGTGCCAAATGTAATAATTTGAGCCATGTGATAATGTCCATATTTTTGATGTAAATAATTAAGGATTAGTCCACGTTTATCATCTGGAATATCTAAATCAATATCCGGCATCTGAACACGTTTTGAATTCAAAAAACGTTCAAACAATAAATTATATTTAATTGGATCAACATCCGTAATCGTTAAAACGTAGGCTGTGATCGATCCAGCAGATGACCCTCGTCCTGGGCCAGTTATAATATTTTGCGAATGAGCATAGTTCATAATATCCCAAACGATTAAAAAGTAATCTTCAAATCCCATTTGTTGAATAACGTTTAACTCAAGTTCTAATCTTTGTTTATATTCCTTAGGTACACCATTTGGAAACCGCTCATTTAATCCAGTATTACACATACTTCTCAAATAACTATGTGCTGTTTCATTATTAGGTAATGGATACTCAGGTAGTTTGGGTTGTGAGAATGTTAATTCCAGAGACGTTTCATCTGCTAAATTTTGGGTTTCTTGAATTGCATCTGCCATTAGCAATTCTTGATATTGCTCCGTTATCTCTTTTGGATTTCTTAATGCATATTCTCCCTGAATTTGTTCATCAACTTTATTAATTAAAATCGTTTCACCAGTACTAATTGCCTTTAACACATCAATATCAAACTGATTTTCAGCATCCAAATAAGCTACTTCATCTAGCGCAATTACACGAATATCAAAATTTTGAGCTAAAGATTTAATTGATTGTGCCGTAATTTTATCCATTAAGTGAGATAGGCCAACTCGAATATTTTCTGAACCTATTAAGCTTTGATATTTGGCTAATAATTCTTTTGCATCGGATATTTGACTTTGTTCAATTAAATAACTAAATTCACTTTTTTCACTAGGTGATAATATAAATAAACCGTCTAAATAGTTAGTTAAACTACTAAAGTTTAACTTATCATCATTTAAGGTCATTTTTAAGGTCGATAATTGCATTAAATTTTGATAACCTTGTTTATCTTTTGCAATAAAGGTCAATTCATATTCATGGTTTGTTTCGATTAAACCGGAGATATCTAACGTTAGTCCGATAATTGGCTTAATTTCAGCTTTTTGACAGGCATTATAAAAATCAATTGCACCATACAATGTATTATTATCTGTTAAGGCAATTGCTTTATAGCCTTTACTTTTAGCACTTTGAACAAGATCATTAATTTTAGTGGTGCTTTGTAATAAGCTGAATGAACTTTTAACTTTTAACGGAACAAACATTTTATCCCCCTTTTCACGTATCTATTAATGTTATTATACAAAACTTTTTAACAATACCCAATAGACACTAAAAAGCTTTTGCAAAAATAATTATTTGTGCTAAAATTAGCTTTGAATGTGAGGTGCTGTTCTATGATGAAACAATTAACAATTCTCTTTTGGGGCTTCATTTTTGGTGAAGTAATTGGTTATATCGTAAGCTCACTAACTGGTACATTGTTTGCACCAGTTTTGTTAATCGGTATTATTTTTGCAGTTACCGGCTTAATTGTCGTAAATTGCCTCTACGCCATTCTCAAAGATCCTAAATCAGATAAATAAAAAAAGATAAACTAATTAGTTTATCTTTTTTTTGGCTTTATAAGACTATAAGGAAAAATTTGAGAAAGAAAGGTCTCAATATGTCCTCTAGTTTAACTCATCCACACTATTTAATAATACCTATTTTGTTTCTTCAGATACTAATTTTATAATTTCTAGAACAACATCCGTTGCTTTTTCCATTGTTTCAACTGAAACAAATTCAAATCGCGCATGCATATTTTCTGCTCCAGCAAATATATTTGGTGTTGGTAATCCCATGAATGAGATTTTTGAACCATCTGTCCCACCACGTACTGGATAGATATCCGGTTTAATTGCTAAATTTTCCATAGCTTCTTTAGCAACAGTCACAACAGTCATATCCTTCTCGATTACTTCACGCATATTGTAATATTGATCTACCATATCAATTGTCACACGTTCAGAATCAAAATCAGCATTCATTTTATCAGCAATACCCATCATATACTTTTTGCGATCTTCGAATTTTTGGCGATCATGATCACGAATAATATATACCATTTTTGCTTCATCAACTGTACCTTCTACTGAAATTAAATGGTAAAAACCTTCGCGGCCTTCAGTTTTTTCAGGTACTTCATCTTGTGGTAATAATGAGTCAAATTGATTTGCTAACTTACTTGCATTAATTAAAACACCTTTAGCAGTTGCAGGATGAACTTCCTTACCTTGAATTGAAACGACTGCTTGAGCAGCATTAAATGTTTCATATTCTAATTCACCTAATGGTCCACCATCAACAGTGTAAGCTAAATCAGCTCCAAAATCGGCTACGTCAAATTTATCAGCACCTACCCCAATTTCCTCATCAGGTCCAATACCAACTTTAATGTCACCATGCTTAATTTCAGGATGTGCAACTAAATAAGCTACAGCAGTAATAATTTCAGCTACTCCCGATTTATCATCTGATCCTAATAGTGTTGAACCATCTGTTGTAATTAATGTATTGCCTTTATAATTTTTTAAATTTGGAAATTCTTTAATAGTTAGTTTAAATTTACCATCATCGTCAAGATTAATATCAGATTCGCCATCATAATTTTCAACGAATTGGGGGTTAACACCCTCTGCTGTAAATGCAGCTGTATCCATATGTGAAATAAAACCAACCGCTTTAACGTTTTTACCAGCTTCTAAATTACTTGGTAATGTTGCTAAAACATACCCACTTTTTTTAGAAATACGTGCATCCTTTAATCCAATTTGTAAAAGTTCTTCCTTTAATTCTTTCGCAAATTCAACTTGAGTTTGCGTTGAAGGAGTTACCCCTGAATTTTCATCAGAACGAGTTTCTACTTTAACATACTTAATAAAACGTGGAATTAATTCTTCATATTTTGTCATGATAGCGTATCTCCTAATCTATTATTTAATATCTCTAATCATACTCTAATTTTAAAATTAAATAAACTGAAATGGATCTGTATTAATATCTGATTCAATAATCTCAATTTGCCAATTATTTTCTAGATTCCATTCTCCAAATAACCGTTTCAATTGTGCTTTACAGATACTTTCAACATGATGGCCCGGATCAATAACTGACAACCCTTCTGCTAACATGTCATGAGCCGTGTGGTAGTAGACATCTCCTGTTACGTAAACATCCGCCTGCTGCTTAATTGCCTCATGATAAAATTTACCACCATCACCACCTAGAACTGCAACACGCTTAATTGATTGCGTCAAATCATTAGAAATCAGTCTTAATCCACTTATGTTAAATTGCTTCTTACAATATTCAGAAAATTCAATAACAGTCATAGGACTAGTTAAATTTCCGATTCGACCCATTCCATAATCTGAACTATTTGTATGCACTAACGGGATTGTTTCTTGTAATTTTAAACGACTCGCTAACCAATCATTCATCCCACCTGTAACATTGTCTAAATTAGTATGAGCTGCATACACTGTTATATTATGACTCAATAAATCGGCATACATTTTATTTTGAGGATTCGTAGTATCCAAATTTTTTGCCGGTCTAAATATTAATGGATGATGTGCGAAAATAAAATCTACATTTTTATTAATTGCTTCTTGGACAACTTCTGGACGAACATCTAAAGTTGTCATTACTTTAGTAACAGTATTATTAATATCACCTAATTGTAGGCCTACTGGATCACCAATTTCAGCCATACTTTTTGGAGCAAATACTTCGAATTGATTGACTAAATCAATAATTTTTGTCATCCCAGCATCTCCTCAATTTCTTTGATATCAACTTCTAATATCCTTTTTTTATCAATAGGAACTTTATTTGCTGCCTCAAAATTTTTTAAAACTTTACGCTTTTTTTCCATTTGCTTGTGCCATTTAGCTTTGAATACATCGCTTTGCTCAATTCTTAATTTAGGTCCATACTTTAAATCTAATATCGAGTAGCTCATTTTAGTGTTAACTTTCTCAGCAACAATAATTTCATAGACATGATGGTCGTCTTCGACAATATCTTCATCAATAATTTGATATGAATGATCCATTAACCATTCTCTTATTAATTTTTGTCCAACATTAGGTTGAATAATTAAACGACGGACACCCGTTAATTTTTCTAAATCGGCAGTAAATATATCCTTTATTAAAGGGCCACCCATTCCGGCAATTGTGATAGTATCAATATTATCGTCTAATTTAATTGCCTTTAACCCATTAGCTAATCTTGGCATTATCATGTGGTCTAATCGTTCTGTATTAATTTCTGTTACGGCATTTTCATAAGGCCCTTTAGCTACTTCTCCAGCAACAGCATATGAAATAATTTTATTAATAGCTAAATACGCAGGTAAGTAAGCATGATCCGATCCAATATCGGCCAATCGTGCATTTTTTGGTACAAATTTTGCAACTCGAACTAATCGATCTGATAAATGTCGTGCATCCATTTCTTGATCCTCTTCTTTCGTATCTTATCTTTTCTTATTATAACTAAAAAAGGACCATTATAAAACAGGTTTCGTTTTATAATGGTCCTTAAATTTTTTATTCTAAGAAATCTTTTAATTGTTTTGAACGAGATGGATGGCGTAGTTTACGTAATGCTTTAGCTTCAATTTGACGAATACGTTCACGTGTCACTCCAAACACTTTACCAACTTCTTCAAGTGTTCTTGTGCGACCATCATCAAGACCGAATCTTAAACGCAGAACATTTTCTTCACGATCTGTTAATGTATCAAGAACATTTTCTAGTTGCTCCTTCAAGAGTTCATAAGCCGCATGGTCAGCTGGACTAGTTGCATCTTGATCTTCAATAAAATCACCTAAATGTGAATCATCTTCTTCACCAATTGGTGTCTCTAATGAAACAGGTTCTTGAGCAATTTTTAAAATTTCACGAACTTTTTCGGCTGGCATAGCTGGCATATCCATTTCAGCACCAATTTCTTCAGGAATTGGTTCGCGAACAAGTTCTTGTAATAATTGGCGTTGAATTCTGATTAATTTATTAATTGTTTCAACCATATGAACTGGAATTCTAATTGTACGTGCTTGATCAGCAATAGCACGTGTAATTGCTTGTCTAATCCACCATGTCGCATATGTTGAGAATTTAAATCCTTTACGATAATCAAATTTCTCAACAGCCTTCATTAATCCCATGTTACCCTCTTGAATTAAATCAAGAAATTGCATTCCACGACCAACGTAACGTTTAGCAATTGAAACAACTAAACGTAAATTAGCTTCTGCCAATTTTTGTTTTGCTTCTTCGTCGCCTTCTTCAATTTTTAATGCTAAAGCAACTTCTTCTTCAGCTTTTAAAAGGTTAACACGACCAATTTCTTTCAAATACATTCTAACTGGGTCATTAATTTTTATTCCAGTTGGTGCTGATGTGTCTTTTAAAGCTTTCTTTGTAACTTTTTCAGCTGCTTTTAAACTATGTTCACTTGGGTTTCCCTCTTCATCAACAACAGCAATACCAGCATCTGCGACTTTTTGAAGTAATTTATCCATACGATCAGCATCTAAATGGAATGGTGTTGCTAGTTCATCTGTTAAATTATCATACTTAATTTCTTTTTTTACTTTATATTCCTTGATCAACTTCGTTTGTGCTTTTTTAAAGCCTTTTTCGTCAAATTCTGATTCTTCAACTTTTTCTACTTTTTTTACCATTAATAATTCCTCCCTTAGATGGATGTTCGTGGTACTTGTTGTTTTTGATATAATGCAATTAACTTAACTGATAATTCATTGGTTAGTTCTGTATTGCCAAGACGATTTGCTTCCATAAGATCTGATCGAACTTGATTAATTGATTGTTCCATCGGCGAATCATTCATAATGACGGACACACAATCATCAAATTCATCCTCTGAAGACTCTTCTGCAACTGTCATCAGCTCTATTTGCATTAAAAATCTCTTTGAAGACTCTTCTGGCAAGTAATCTAAAAAACTAGCAATTTCATATTGCTCATGTAATTCTAAATAGCCTTCAGCTAACGTATATATTAACTGATAACTATCATGAACAAAACTAAAATCATCAATTGATCGAATTTTCAGCCAAGCTGTATGATCATGTAATATACGATAAAGCAATAATCTTTCAGCTCTTTCAACACGATCAATTTTTTCATCGCTCATGACCTCTGAGCGATTTTCTACAGGTGGTTCATCTGTTCGAACCCTTGGAACTTGATTAACTTGTTGCACTACTTTTGGTTGAACGGCAACTAAATCAATTAACTGTTGTCTTAGAATTCCTTTATCAATTTTAAATTCATCTGCCAACTGATTAATATAAATATCTTGCTCAAACGGCGTTTTAATTGTAGTTAAAACTTGTAGTACTTGATCAATATAATCAATTTGCTCACTTTCATTTTTTAAGTTTTTATTTCGTTTCAAAAAATTCATTTTGAATGAAATAACCGTCTCTCGAGCAGAGTGAGCTAACTCCAGAAACGCTTCTTTACCATTTTTTTTAACAAACTCATCAGGATCCATACCGTTAGGAATGGCTAGCACGCCAACTTTCATTTTTGTCTGATTCGCTAGCAGGTTCAAAGCACGATTTGTTGCATTTTGCCCGGGTTCATCCCCATCATAACAAATATTTAATTGTGATGTTGAACGTTCTAACAAATAAATTTGTTCATTTGTTAAACTTGTTCCCATAGAGGCGACACCATTTTTAACTCCAGAGCGGTATGCTGCTAAAACATCCATAAATCCTTCGAACAAAATAACATTTCCTTCTGTCCGAATTTCTTTTTTTGCCAAATCGTAATTAAATAGAATCTCTCTTTTATTAAAAATAGGCGTTTCAGGACTGTTTAAATATTTAGGTAATTCTTTATTTTTTTCAAGCAGACGACCTGAAAAGGCAACAACTTGACCATTTTGATTTCTAATCGGAAACATCACTCGATCAATAAATCGTTCACGCAAATCACCTGTTTGATTTTCAATAAATAGTCCAGACTGCCTTAATAATTGATAGTCTACTTTCTTTTCCTTAAAAAAATCTTGTAAGACCGATTTCCCAGGCGCAAATCCAATTTGGAAAGTTTTGATAATTTCATCCGTTATACCACGATTATGCAGGTAATCTAATGCCTTTTGACCCATTTCTGTATTCATTAAAATGTGTTGATATAATTTAGCACCGTCATCATGAATTTGCTTTAACTGACGATTTTCAGTTGATTCTTGTGTCCTTGCTGACTGAGATTCAGAATATTTACTATCGATATCCATTCCTGAAAATTCTGCAACTTTATTGACAGATTCTGGAAAGCTAAGTCCCTCTAGCTCAATTAAGAACTTAAAAACATTCCCACCTCTTCCACAGCTAAAACAGTGAAAAATTTGTTTCTCTTCGCTTACAGAAAATGAAGGCGTTTTTTCTTCATGAAATGGACATAAACCCATAAAATTACTACCAGATTTTTTTAATCCGACATACTGACTAATGATATCAGTAATATTCACACTAGTTCGCACCTGTTCAATTACGTTTTCGGGTATTCTCATTCCAACTACTCACCTCCAAAACTAACGATACGAAGTTACCTATATTTTGAGTACCCATAATAATAGCATTTATTTGACATAAATACAATTATTAGCTTCAAGTAATAGACACTTTTGTCAAATATGACTATTCTGATTCTATTACCAAACAAAAAAGGAATTTATCTTCACAGATAAATTCTCATTTTTATATTACTTAATATTTAATTTACTTAAATTACCTAATTTTGAACTCATCTTAGCAATTAAACTCAATTGATTTAAGCGATTATTTTTAATTTTTGTATCATCAACCATAACCATTGTCTGGTCAAAATAATTTTCAATTAGCGGACGAATCTCGCTTAATGTAGTATATAACTTCTCTGACGTTAAATCTGCCAACTGACTTTGGATTATTTCAACTCGTTCAAATAAATCTTTTTCAGCAGTATTATCTAATAATACTTGTTCAACAACTAGATTAGTTGCCTCATTTTTATCTGCTAGCTTTAATACACGATTGATTGCTTCAACGGTCTCCTTGAAATCCTTATCATTTTTATGATTTTCTAAGGTTACAGCGGCCTCTGACATAACTAATAAATCTGCATCTGTACTTTCAACAACACTTTCAATTACATCATAACTGACGTTTTTATTTGAAAGCCATTGCTTCATACGATCATTAACAAAACTTAAAATATCTTTATCATTTTCGCCAACAGTCATCTTGGTAAATAAATCTGGATGTATCGTTGCCAATTCCTTAATATCGTTCAGTACCTCAAGTGGTGAAAAATGCCACTGACGATCTTCAACAATTCTAACTATCCCAAACGCTTGACGACGAAGTGCATAGGGATCATTTGATCCAGTTGGAATTAATCCAACTGAGAAGAAACTTGACATGCTGTCCAACTTATCAGCAATTGCTAAAACTGCACCAATTTTTGATTTAGGTAGTTCGCCATCAGCACTAATTGGCATATAGTGTTCAGAAATTGCTTGTGCAACAGTTGGATTTTCGCCCATTAGCAAGGCATATTTCTCACCCATAATTCCTTGAAGTTCAGAAAATTCTCCAACCATCCCTGTTACCAAATCAAATTTATAAATTTCACTTGTTCTTTGTAAAAGAGATAATTCATGGTCATTTAAGCCAAGGCGTTTACCAATGATTTGTGCCATTAATTGAACACGTTCCATTTTTTCAGACATTGATCCAATTTTATCATGGAATGTGACATTTTTTAATCGCTCTACATAATCATTAATCGTTTGTTTTTGATCTTCTTGGTAGAAAAATGCAGCATCTTCCAATCGTGCTGTAAGAACCTTTTCATTGCCTGCTTCGACGTTAGCAATGTTAGCTTCTGTCCCATTACGAACTGAGACGAACATTGGTAAGATTTCATCGTTTTGGCCACGCACATAAAAGAATCTTTGATGGTCTTTCATTGAAGTCATTAGAACAACATCAGGAATATCTAAATATTTCTTATCAAAATGACCAGAAAATACTGTTGGATATTCAACTAAATTGTTAACTTCTTCCAAAAGATCCTCATCAAGAATAATATGCCAGTCTTGATTATTTTCAAGATTAGTAATTTGTGTTCTAATCATTTCTTTTCGTCTATTAGAATCAACGATTACATATTGTTCTTCTAATTTTTTAACATACTCTGTTACTGAGGCTAAATCTACAGCTTCTCCTAAAAAACGATGGCCTTGCGTTTGGCGGCCAGATTTAATATTTAAAATACTGAATGGAATAACGTCACTATCAAGTAACGCAACTATCCAACGAATTGGTCTAACATATTTAAAGTCATAATTTGCCCAGTGCATCATTGTTGGGAATGTCATCGCTTCAATCACATCTTTAATCTGAACCAAAATATCTTTGGCAGATTTACCAGCGATAAATTTATTTACATAGACATACTCAACGCCTTTTAATTCTTTAAACGTTATATCGTCTGTTGTTACTCCTTGTCCACGGACAAAGCCTTTTGCAGCATTAGACCAATTTCCTTCATCATCCATGGCAATTTTCTTTGCAGGTCCTTTAGCTTCTTCTTGAATATCTGCTTGTTTATCAGCCAAACCAGTCACTTCAACAGCTAAACGTCTGGGTGTTGAGAATGCCTTTATTTCGTCAAATGATAACCGTTGCTCTGTTAAAAAGTCACCTACACGTTTAGCCAATTGATTTTGGCTAGGTGTAACAACATGAGCAGGAATTTCTTCTAACCCAATTTCTAATAAAAAGGAATGTGTCATCTTATTTATCCTCCTTTAATAATTTACTACGAAGTTTTTCATCTTTTAGTAATGGGTAGCCTAATTTTTTACGCTCCTGTACGAAAACTTTAGCAATTGATTTAGCCATATTTCTAATTCTTGCTAAATATCCAGCACGTTCAGTAACAGAAACGGCTCCTCGAGCATCTAATAAATTAAATGTATGACTACATTTTAAAACATAATCGTATGCCGGATGAACTAACCCATTGGCAATCTGTTTTTTGGCTTCTGTTTCATATACATCAAACAAATTAAATAACATTTCTTGATTGCTTTCTTCAAATGAATATTTAGAATTTTCATATTCTGGTTCTTTAAATATGTCGCCGTACATGACCCCATCAGCCCATTCAAGATCATAAACACTCTCAACATCTTGAATATATGAAGAAAGGCGCTCTAAACCATAAGTAACTTCACTAGTGACGGGATGTACCTCTAATCCACCAACCTGTTGGAAATAAGTAAATTGTGTAACTTCCATACCATCAAGCCAAACTTCCCAGCCAACACCAGCACAACCCATTGATGGGTTTTCCCAGTTGTCTTCAACAAATCGAATATCATGTTCAGCTGGATCAATACCTAATGCACGCAAACTATCCAAATATAAATCTTGAATATTTGCAGGAGATGGTTTCATCACAACTTGAAATTGATGATGTTGGTACAAACGATTGGGATTTTCGCCATAACGACCATCTGCAGGACGTCTTGAAGGTTCAACGTATGCAGCATTCCATGGTTCTGGTCCAATTGCACGTAAAAATGTGTAAGGGCTCATAGTTCCAGCACCTTTTTCTGTATCATAAGCCTCCATTAACATACAACCCTGATCAGCCCAGAATTTTTGTAATGTCATAATAATATCTTGAACAGCTAACTTTTTTGACATAGTATTCCTCCTTATTTTTAAGCACAAAAAAACCTATGCAGTCTTATAGACCACATAGGGACGATTTTAATATCGCGGTTCCACCCTACTTCTGGTTCAATTCAACCAGCAGCTTCATTAACAAAGGACTCCGAAAATGCCAATAAAAATAATTAATTACTTAGCTTGCACTAATCCTAAGTTCGCTTTAATAACTATTCTTACCCTTTTTCATCATAATCCCGCTATTTATTTCTCTATAATCATAGTTTAGAAATAAGTATTTGTCAATTATATTTCAGTATTTTTCTTTAATGAGACTGGCCAAGAACTGATTCCATCGATAAATTTTTTACTTTTCAAATTTAATCCAACACTATTATCATAAATAACATCAATAATACGACGTAATTCCTTTTTGGTACTCTCAGCAACCTTGATTGAATTTAATTTATCAAGATTCACTACAGAAAATTGTCTCAAATAAAAAATTGTTTTTTGAGTAGCATGAAGTCGATTATTATCAAGATACCAATGTTTAGAACACAGTAGCCCACCGTAAGATTCTGAATAATCAAATTCTCCCTGCGTTTCGCCACCAACTGCACAGACCTGCAATTGAGGCTGTACACCAAAAACTGTTAATAGCTGAATTTCAATAATATTTGTAATAATTTCTGGATCAAATTCTTCGTTAATCAATCGAATTGCTGTCACAACTTTTCGGTACCAAACAGAGATGGGTTCGTTATCTTTGAATGCAGCATCAATTAAACTAAAAATATAAATGGTATAAGCATTACTGATTATATCCTGTGAAATCGTTTGAAATTGTTCAAACTCTTTAGCAGTATTAATAAATGATAATCCGTTGTCATTTATACTCCCACTGTAAGTTCCGATTGTAAATGGTAGTAAAGCAGCAGATAATTTGAATCCTCGTTTTCTAGCACCTTTAATAAAAAACATTTTTTTACCATAACGATCGGTTAAAAATTTCACTAAAAGATCACGTTCTTTATATTCTTTACGATAAAGTAAAATCCCTTCAAAATCTGCATTATTCTGAACGATACTATGCATCCCCTTTCCATGAGCAAATAAAAATCGGAACAAAAATTATCTTGTTCCGATCATTAGTTACTTCTTAATAGTCATCTTCACGGTAACCAAATGCTTTTAAATCAGTCTGTTTATCTCGCCAATTTTTTTGAACTTTAACCCAAAGTTCCAAATAAACGCGATCACCAAGCATCGTTTCGATATCTTTTCT
Source organism: Dellaglioa sp. CoH-57-MRSF-20 (assembly GCF_056781955.1). The sequence continues at coordinate 72,313 of NZ_JBXAXV010000002.1, read as the reverse complement.
AGCTTTAACACCGATATCTTTTAACATTTTACCACCTTTACCAATAATAATACCTTTTTGCGTTGGACGTTCAACGATAATTGTTGCAGAAATGTGCAATTTTTCTTCGTCCTCTTTTTTTATATCTTCAACCAAAACGGCAACTGAGTGAGGAACTTCTTCTCGTGTTAATTGTAAAACTTTTTCACGAATTAGTTCACCCATAACAAAACGTTCTGGATGATCTGTAATTTGATCTTCTGGGTAAAACTGGGGTCCTTCAGGTAATTCACTAATTAATGAATCAACAAGCTCATCGACGTTATTTCCTTTAAGTGCTGAAATTGGGAAAACTTCTTTATAGTCCAAAGATTCTCGATACGTTTCCACAATAGCTAATATTTCATCAGGGTGAATTTGGTCAATTTTATTAATAACCAAATAAATTGGTTTCTTAGTATCTTTTAATCGATCAATAATAAAATTATCTCCTGGTCCACGTTTTTCTGTTGCATTAACCATAAATAAAATAGCATCAACTTCACCAAGTGTTGAAAGTGCTGATTTGACCATAAAATCACCTAAACGACTCTTTGGTTTATGAACACCAGGTGTATCAATAAAGACAATTTGTGCATCATCTGTTGTATAAATACCTTGAATTTTATTTCTGGTCGTTTGTGCCTTATCACTCATAATAGCAATTTTTTGACCCATAACATTGTTTAAAAATGTTGATTTTCCAACATTTGGTCGTCCTAAAATTGCCACAAATCCTGAATGAAACTTTTTATTTTGCATTAATTAATTCTCCTCTTATTTATGTACCTTTTATTATAATTGACTAATCAAAAACTAATTCTAACAGTTGTGGGATAAAAATAAGACATCCAACAATCATCGCAAATAGTGCCGAAAGTAAGACAGCAGCAGCTGACATATCTTTAACTTTTTTTGCAATCTCATTATATTTATGACCAGTTGTCAGATCAACCAGATTCTCTATAACTGTGTTCCAAACTTCATTAATAATAACCATACTAATGCTAAGAGCTAGCCATAGCCACTCTGTTTCAGAAATTTGAAAAATTGCCGCACAAATAGATACTAGTATCATCATGGCTACATGTTTTTTCATATTTCTTTCTTCTTTAAAAACCGTAACAAGGCCATCTAGAGAATGTCCTAGTGACAACAAAAATGTTCGATTTTTTTTAACTTGGCGCTTATCGTTTAAGGCCATAAGCATCTAATATCTCTGTTTGTAATCCAAACATTTCTTTTTCATCTTCAGGTTCCATATGATCGTAACCATTTAGGTGTAAGAACCCATGGACTGTCAAAAATCCCAATTCACGTTCATAAGAATGACCATAATCAACTGCTTGTTCAGCAACTTTTTCAGTTGAAATCATGATATCACCGATATTTTTAGCAATTTCAGGCATATCCATACCTTCATCATCAGGAAAAATAATTGGCATATCATCTCCATCTTCTTCGATTGCGAAGCTGATGACGTCAGTTGGTCTATCTACATTTCGATATTCACGATTAATTTTGTGAATTTCTTCATTATTCATTAAAGTAACTGACATTTCTGTTTCATCAGGTAATTTTATTTTCTTACCCGCAAAATTAAGAATTTCTTTAATTAATGTTATATTTTTTTCTGGTTCTGCCTTAGTGTGGTCAAAAATTTCTAAATCCATAATAACCCTCTTTAAATTCGTTTTATATGTCCCAAAGTTACTCAACTCAAATAATAGCATAAAAAAAAAGGAACTACAATTCAAGTTGAATTGTAATTCCTTTTTCGCTAATTTAATAATGATTTAACTGTCTCACTTATAACCTTACCATCAGCGCGTCCCTTAAGTTTAGGAATAACCGCACCCATGACTTTTCCAAAATCAGCTTTTGATGTTGCACCAACTTGTGAAATAACTTCTTTCACGACATCAGTAACTTCTTCAGCTGATAATTGTTCAGGTAAATATTTTTCGACAATTTTTATTTCCATATCAAGATTTTCTAAAAGATCATCTCGACCGGCATCTTTGAATTCTGCATAAGATTCTTTGCGTTGTTTTAACTCGCGAGCCAATAAAACAGTTTCATCATCAACTGATAAATCATGACCTGCTTTAATTTCTTCGTTTGTAACAGCTGCTTTAAGCATTCTTACAGTACTTAAAGTTTGTTTGTCTTTTGCTTTCATCGCTTGTTTTAAATCGTTATTAAGTGTTTCTAATAGACTCAACGTGATTCCTCCCTAGACTAGAAGCGTTTCTTAGTTGTTTTACGCTTTCTTGCTGCTTCGGATTTCTTCTTACGTTTCACACTTGGCTTTTCATAGAATTCGCGTTTACGGTATTCTTGTAATGTACCTGTTTTAGAAACGGAACGTTTAAAGCGACGAAGAGCATCATCGAGAGATTCGTTTTTACGTACGACTGTCTTTGACATAGATATCCCTCCCTCCGAGCTTGAATGTAACCGTCTTTTTATGCATTAAGTTGCATCGTCGAACTGTCCTTGTTCATTATAACTAAAGTCTTTATCGCCGTCAATAAATCTTTTATAAAATATTTGAGATAATACAAAAAATATACTTTTTTTTAACAAATTAAGCATAAATCAATTGATCTAAATCAATAAACAGCTTTAATTTAACCCAAGTTCCGTTAATAGATTAGGATTAAAGGTATTTTCTTTAAACATCAAAATTTCTTTTTGATATGGTGATTGTTGATTTTTTTTATCTACACCTACATATGGTGTTTCTAATATTTTAGGTACCTTACTAAATCTTTCGTCATGTACAATACTATTTAATGCATCAAACCCAATTTCACCAAAGCCAATATTAGCATGTCTATCTTTATGACTTCCTTGAACATTTTTTGAATCGTTAATATGAAAGACTTTCAATCGATCAATTCCAATAATATCATCAAACTTTTCTATAACAGATTCAAAGTCATCTTTAATATTATATCCAGCATCACTAGTATGACATGTATCAAACGTAACAGATAATTTATCATTCAACTTCACACCATCAATCATTTGTGCAATCTGTTCAAATGTTCGTCCAACCTCTGTACCCTTGCCCGCCATTGTTTCAATAGCAATTTGAATTTTTTGGTCTGAAGTCAAAACTTCGTTTAATCCTTCAATGATATGTTTAATTGCAGCTTCATCTCCCGCACCTACATGAGCACCAGGATGGAGAGTCATTTGAGTAGCACCTAATGCTTCGGCCCTATCTATTTCAGCTTTCAAAAAATTGATTGCAAATGTAAAATTCTCTGGTTTAACTGTATTTCCTAAATTGATAATATAAGGGGCATGAACAACTATATCACTTAATCCATGTTCCACCATAAAGGCTTTACCTTTTGGAATATTCATCTCTGAAATATCTTTTCGCCTTGTATTTTGAGGTGCTCCCGTATAAATCATAAATGTACTTGCTCCATTATTCGAAGCCTCTTCGGCGGAACCAAGTAACATATCTTTTCCCTTCATACTAACATGTGATCCTATCAACATTATCCTTACCCCTTTTCGCATTTTAACTTGATTGTATTATAACATTGATTATAAAAAAAGATTTAGAATACTCACCTGACAGGAAGTTTTCTAAATCTTTTATATTTAAATTAAATCAACAAAATGAGCTCTAAATTTATAGTGTAAATGTGATCCTATTAAGAGGAACATTAATGTGATTGACCAAAATAGTAATAGTTGTGTTGGATTATTAAAAAACCAACCTTCGCTCAAGAAAGTTTCTCTAAACCCTGCGACTAAATAGTTAAACGGATTTATTTGTAGAATTCTAACAAAAACTTTAGGAAAACTACCAGAATTTAAATTGAATAAAATACCTGACATGTAAAATAAAACCCTCATAATCGATTGGAGTGCTATATAGTAATCACGAGCTAAAATTGAGATGGTTGAATTAAAAATACCGAAAGCAAATAAAAATGCAATCATACAGATAAAATAATAAATGTACTGTAACCAATACAAAGTGGGCGTTACACCTGATAATAATAAAACAATAATACTAAAACCGAACATAACCCAATACGCAGTCATTTGACTGACCATACGAATTGTTGGTAGTACGCTAACTGGAAATTTCATTTTAGCAACTAATCCAACTTTTTCATAAACACTACGAGACATACCAAGTACACTAGAATTCATAAACAACCATGGGGCGATACCCACCATCATCCAAGCAAAATAATTAACCCCATCTATCTGTTGTCCAGCGTGCAAGGCAACACCGAAAACAAGATAGTAAATACCAATTTGAATCATTGGGTTTAAAAACTCCCATGCAATTCCTAAATAATGACTTTGGTAACTTGCTCGATCTTCATATTTTGAAACTCGAAATATAATTGGTAAATTTTCAAATTGTTCTTTTATAATTGAAATAACTTTTTTCAATGTATTGACGCTCCTTATTTAAGTAAAATAATAATCTAGAACACGCTCTGTCGCATGCCCATCATTAGATGTATTCCATAATAAATTAAATGTTGCTAATTGTCTATCACTATTTTTGAATTCTTTATAAGTAGCAACTAGTTCACTCATTGTTTGCACAATCGGTCCTGGTACCCAGTTATTAAAATCCGATTGAATCCCAATACTACTTTCATAATTCTTTAAATCAAAACAATAGAATAAAACTCGTTCAGCGTTTGGCAATAAACTGAAATCAAAAATAACCGATGAATAATCTGTAATTAAACAATTTGTGATGACCAACAATTCTCCAGTTGTGTATTCATCCACCCATAAAATATCATTATTCTTAGATAATAATTTTTTAAAGGCAAGCTCTTTGTCCTTTAAATGCGGATGTAATTTAATAATTAACTTAGTTTCATCATTTAATAATTCTTGAATATTAGAAAAATCATCTGGTATTTCTAATATAACTTCCCCATTTATATCTTCTCTATATGTTGGTGCGTATAAAATGATTTTTTTCTTAATTAAGTCTGGGTGGCTACTAAAAATATTTTTTTTTGTTAATTTTATCCAATTGCTATCTTTAAATTTATCTGTAGCAGGGTATCCAAGTTCTAAAATGTGATTATCAGAAACATGATAACTTTTCTTAAATACTGACCCCATTTTAGCTGACGCTACAATAAAATCATCAAATTGATTATAGACAGATTGAAATCGTTTTTTATCTTCAGCTGATCGATCAGCTGTCTTAGGCTCATCCCAACCAAACGATTTAATTGCCCCATTTGCATGCCAAAGTTGAACAATTTTGGTTGTTTTTTTTGTATGCATTGTGGCTAAAAAAGCAAAATAATTATCGACAAAAATTAAGTTACTCTTAGAAATCAGAGGGATTAAATTTAATACGAAAGAAATATTTTCAGTAAATATTTTGGTTTCAATATTTAAGTCTTCGATATTCTTAATTTCTAACTTCATAGAAGGTCGATAAAAAATGATTAAATGTTGATTATTATCTAAACATCTTTGATTTAATTTCCGAATGAAGTCACTATTACCACCGAAACTCATTAAATAGCTGATATTAGTACTTTTTTTAGAGAAATTCAGTAACGAAAATAGTCTGATGAGAAATAAGTAGATTATCTTTTTAATTTGCATAACTTATTAATCCTTTAGTTTTATTTATAATGCTTGCTCATAAAAACGTCCCCATATCTGAACGTTTTCTGAGATACTAACAAATGCGACCGGGTCTGACTCTTCCATTGCATCATGTAATTCATTTTGTTCATATCTCGAAATAACGGTAATTAAAAGTGTCTTATCATCATGATGATAAGCACCCTCAACATCGTTAACAATTGTGATTCCACGACGCATATGATTTTGTATTGAATCAATCACACTCTTAGGACGACTCGTCACAATCATAACTTGCATTTTTTGTTGTCTTGTATAAACCATATCCATGACTCTAGCATTAACAAATAATCCCAATGCAGAATAAAAAGCATATGGCCAACCATAAATAAAACCGGCTGCTAGAACAATAAAAGCATTAAAAATAATATTAATAGTTCCAATACTTTTACCTGTTTTCTTTTTAATTGTTAAGCCAATAATATCTAATCCACCAGTTGAAATTCCATTTCTAAGCGCTAATCCAGTACCAAATCCATTAACAGCTCCACCAAATATCGCGCAAATAATAGGATCCGTTGTTAACGTTACTGGCGTAATTGCTTTGATCATAATACTTGAAAATACAACTGCTAGAAAAGTAAACACAGTAAAACGGTGACCAATTTTATTCCAAGCCAAAATGAACATTGGTACATTTAAAAGAAATAAGAGTAACGCAGTCGATATTTGAAATGGTGCATATCGACTAAGGAGGGTTGCTACTAATTGCGCTAACCCCGTAATACCAGAGGCATATATTTTTCCTGGTGTCCAAAAAAAGTTCATCGCAACCGAAACTAATATCGCATATATAAATGCTGTTGAAGCTTTGGCCGCGTATGAATGTTTCTTAAAAATTTGTTGCAGATCGTCCATGATCAAAAAACCTCACATTTCATTTTAACAAGTTACGAATATTATACCATTCATTACGGTCAGATACAGTTAGACATTTACTTATCAAGTAAATCTTAATCTATACAAAAAGAGTCTTTTCAAAATTCATTCGAAAAGACTCTTTTAACTTATTTAGATTTCCAGACAGATTGTTTAAATTGATTCCGTCCACCGTTTTCTTCCATAGCAAATCTTCTTGGATTCTTTTTATAAAACTCTTGATGATAATCCTCAGCAGCATAAAATGGACCTGCATCTTCTATAGTTGTAACAATTGGTTCTTTGAATCTATGACTATCAATCAATAGTTGTCTTGAAGTTTCCGCAATTTTTCTTTGCTCATCATTTAGTGTATAAATCACTGGGCGATATGAACTACCCCTATCTTGAAATTGCCCCATCGCATCAGTTGGATCTGTTTGTTGCCAATATATCTCAACAAGCTGAGCGTAATTAATTTTTTTAGGGTCAAATGTTATCTCAACTGCCTCAGTATGCCCCGTTGTTTCAGATACAACATCTTCATATGTTGGATTTTTAGTGTGTCCTCCTGTATATCCAGATACGACATTTAAAATTCCTGCTTGTTCTTCAAACGGTTCAACCATGCACCAAAAACAACCACCAGCGAATATTGCTTTTTCACTCATTATCATCATTCCCCCTCTTAATATATGATAATAATAAATCACTTAACATAATATTGATATTTTTATGCCTAAAAAAGACTAATGAGTTTAATCATTAGTCTTTTAAACGTCTATTTTAATTTATTTTCTTCAACTTTTAACGATAATTCATCTAATTGCTTACTTGCAACTAGACTAGGCGCATTCGTCAATGGCTCTGATGCTTTTGAATTTTTAGGGAACGCGATAACTTCGCGAATGTTATCTTTCTTTGCCAATAACATAGCAAATCTGTCTAACCCAATAGCCAATCCACCATGTGGTGGGAATCCATAATCAAGTGCATCTAGGAAAAATCCAAATTGTTCTTCCGCACTTTCTTTAGTAAATCCTAAAGCCTTAAACATTTTTTCTTGAATATCGCGTTTATGAATACGGATTGACCCACCACCCAATTCATAACCATTCAAAATAATATCATAACTTTGTGCATGTGCTTCATGTGGATTTTCATCAAGTAAATGAATATCTTCTTCATTTGGCATAGTAAAAGGATGATGCGCAGCAATAAATTTGTCAAAGTCTTCACTGTATTCAAATAATGGCCAATCAACAACCCAAAGGAAGGCGAATCTATTTTCATCAATCATATCCATCTCTTTGGCAATATCATTACGTAAGTAACCTAATGATGCACGAACAACACTTGCTTTGTCAGCAACAAACAAAATTAAATCTCCGACATTTGCACCAGCAGCTTCTTTAATTGCATCAACATGGTCATTTAAAAATTTAGCAATTGGGCCACTAAATCCTTCTTCAGTTACTTTTACCCAAGCTAACCCTTTAGCACCAAAACGTTCAATATAAGCCGTTTTAGCATCAATCGCTTTGCGTGAATACTTATCGGCACCACCAGGAATCGCAATAGCATTAACAAGTCCACCATTGTTTAAAGTATTAGTAAATACTTTAAAATCAATATCTTTAACTGCAGCAGACATATCTTTTAATTCCATATCAAATCTAATATCCGGTTTTTCAGAACCATATCTTGCCATTGATTCATTCCAAGTCATACGTTGTAATGGTAATTCGAGGTCAATATTTAAAGTATCTTTCATTACACGTTTTAATAAACCTTCTGTTAAATCTTGAATTTCTTCAGCAGACATAAATGATGTTTCTAAATCTATTTGCGTAAATTCAGGTTGACGGTCACCACGCAAATCTTCGTCTCTAAAACAACGAGCAATTTGGTAGTAACGATCAAATCCGGCATTCATCAATAATTGCTTAAATAATTGAGGTGATTGTGGTAATGCATAAAAATGCCCAGGATAGACACGGGAAGGTACAAGATAGTCACGAGCCCCTTCAGGTGTTGATTTTGTTAAATATGGTGTTTCAATATCAATAAAATTTTGATTATCTAAGTAGCTGTGAACAGATTGTGTAATACGGCTACGAATCATTAATGATTTTTGCATTTCAGGACGACGTAAGTCTAAATAACGATATTTTAATCTTGTATCATCTACAACATTAATATCATCTTGTATTTCAAATGGCGGTGTTTTTGCTTTATTCAAAATAACTGCATTATGAACTTCAACTTCAATCTTACCCGTTTTCATTCTTGGGTTGATTGCTTTAGCATCCCGTTGTGTCACTTTTCCTGCAACCTCAACAACAAATTCATTACGTAACTCTTCAGCAATCTTTAAAGCTTCGGAATCAAATTCTTGACTAAAAACCAGTTGAACAATGCCCTCACGATCACGTAAATCAATAAAAATTAAATTTCCTAAATCGCGTCTTTTTTGTACCCATCCCTTTAATGTAACTGTTTGACCAATAAAAGTTTCATCAACTAAACCATTGTATGTTGTTCTTTTCATTCTCCATCAGCCTCCATTTCTAATTTTAATGCCTTTTCATATACTTTCGAAAAATCAGTATATACATCTTCTAATTTTAATATAATTTCTTGACTTGTTTTCATATTTTTAAAATTCAAAGTTTGTGTTTCTAGTTCGCTCTCACCTAAAGTCATAACAAAATGAGCATTCATACGATTAGCAGATTTAAATTGACCTTTTGGTTTACGATTTAAATAATCTCTTTCAATTGAATAACCTGCCTTACGCATTGATTGCACGAGTTTTAGTGTTTCAGTATTCGTTTCTTCACCAATACCAACAACATAAACATCTAAACTTTGTTCAACGGGTAATTTTGCATCTTCAGCTTCAAGAACTAATAATAATCTTTCAATCCCCAAGCCAAAACCAATCCCTGGTGTTTCAGGACCACCTAATTGCTCAACAAGGCCATTATATCGTCCACCAGCACAAATGGTCGTAAATTTCCCACCAAATGCTTTTGAATCAGACATAATTTCGAAAATGGTATGGTTATAATAATCAAGTCCACGAACCATTGTTGAATCAACTTCATATGGAATTTCCAATGCATCAAGTAACACTTTTACTTGGTTAAAATGAGCCTGTGACTCTTCACTAAGGTAATCTAGAATTGATGGTGCATTTTTAACAATTTCTTGATCACCTTTATCTTTACTATCCAAAACGCGTAGTGGATTTTTTTCTAAACGTGCTTTTGAATCATCACTTAATTGATCAGCGAAGGGACGTAAATATGCAACTAATGCGTCACGATAATTATCACGACTATCATTATCTCCCAAAGTATTAATAGCTAATTTTAAATTTGTTAATCCAAATTTTGATAAGAAATCAATTGCCATTGCCATAACTTCAACATCAAGTGTTGGATTATCAACCCCAAAGGCTTCAACTCCAATTTGATGAAATTGACGTAAGCGTCCAGATTGAGGTCTTTCATAACGAAACATTGGTCCAATATAATACGTTTTAAATGGCTTTTGAATTTCTGGGCCATAAAGTTTATTTTCAACATACGCTCTAACAACTCCAGCTGTTCCTTCAGGACGAAGTGTTATATGGCGGTCACCTTTATCTTTAAAATCATACATTTCTTTAGTTACAATATCAGAAGTATCACCTGAAGTTCTTGAAAAAACCTCAAAATGTTCAAAAAGTGGTGTTCTAATTTCATCATATTGGTAACTTGAGAATATATTTCTAGCGGTTTCTTCAATATATTGCCATTTTTTTGAATCTGCTGGGATTATATCTGCTGTTCCTTTGGGACGTTGAAATTTCATTATAAATCCTCCTATTTGTGGCATTATATACAAAAAAGCACCCTCATCTAAATACGACAAGGGTGCTTTTGCACGGTACCACCTTAATTTTTTACTAATAGCTTAACGCAACTTAAACGACATGTGATTTAACCACACGCACCTCAAAAGTGTCTTTCGGTTAGCAAAAATGGTGAATATTTCAGCAAATTATTCACTCTCTATACAATTTAACTAACCTAATTTCTTTTTCATCGGTTTTAATATTTTATTAATTATAAAGTTACTCGAGTAACTCTCTAAAGTCAAGTACAGCTTAACTTACAATATTATTAAATTTGATTCTTACTATTGAACAAATATTTGGTATACTAATATTTAGATTCAATATCTATAGTTAAAGGAGTACATAAATGTCAACAAATAGAAAACATGGATTCAGCATAAACTGGCCAAGAGTCATTTTATTAATCATCATTTTTTGTACCCTATGTTTAGGTATTGTAAAAACGACAACTTATTTAAAAGAAACCGTTGTTACATCTGACAATATTAATGTACGTACCGGACCAAGTACGTCAAATAAAGTGTTAGACACTCTTAAGAAAGGTGAGCGTATTACAATTATTCGAGAAAAAAATAATTGGTCATACGTAAGTTTGCCAAATACTAAAAAAGGTTGGGTAGCAAACTGGATTCTTTCTAAAAAAAATGCCAAAGTGACTAAATTATCTGAAGCAACGATTGTTTTAGATCCCGGACATGGCGGTAACGATTCAGGTGCACTTTCAATCAAAGATAAACAAGAAAAAATCTACACGCTTCAAATTGTAAAAAAAGTAGCTTATCTTCTTAAGAAACGTGGCGCCAATGTGATTTTAACACGAGACTCTGATTCGTATGTAGATTTAGCCCCACGCGCTAAACTTGCAGAATCAAATAATGCAGATGCATTTATTAGTTTCCATTTTGATTCATCGCCTAATGATGATGAAGCAACTGGTTTAACAAGTTACTACTATAATAAGACAGCTGATTTAGCACTTGCAAATTCAATAAATGCCGAATTAAACGATACCGGTCTTGATAATCGTGGAACGGAATTTGGCGATTTTCTTGTTCTAAGAGATAATACACAACCATCCGTCTTACTAGAATTAGGGTACATTAATACAAAATATGACTTTAAGTTAATCCAAAGTAGCAGCTTTCAAGAAAAAACAGCAAAATCAGTCGTTGAAGGTTTAACAAATTATATCCAAAATAAATAAGACAATGCTTAACTATCATTGTCTTATTTTTGTATTAAATCAATTAATTTCAATACACGCTTATCTGGTTTTTCAACTGTTGAAATCATTTGATCAAAATCAAATAAATATCCCTTCATACCTGCATTATGCCCTGCAGCAATATCCAACTCCCGATCACCAATCATTGCTGCTTTCTGGTAATCAACTGCATTTTTTTCTGCAAGATAATTAAGTGACGCTGGATTAGGTTTCCTTGGAAATTTTTGATCTGAAGTAACAAAATCTGAAAACAAATGAATAATATTTGTTTCCCTAAGCATATCAATTGCGCTTTGATCCCTATGGGTTAATAAAAAGTTTTGTCCACCATTATCAACCACCCATTTACAAACTTCTTTTGCACCAGGAAATAATTTTGCATTTTTTTGACTCTGTCTTTCTAAATCATCATAGCTTACCCTCAATTGTTCAACATCTAAATTCAAATTTGTTTCTTGATAAATTTGAATTGCTTGTCTAACAGATTTTTCTCGCATAATTTTATAAATTTCTGTTCTAGTCGCAATTACATTTTGTAAACGTAACGCTTCTTGAAATGCCTTAACCATCTCAGGATAAGTATCAAAAAGCGTCCCATCAAAGTCCCAAAAATAATTATTTATCATTTTATACCCTCCAAATATTCTTTACACCAAAAAGATGTATTAGAGTTGATTCTAATACATCCTTTATTTTTTCTCTGTATCAAAAATAATTGTTACTGGTCCATCATTTATAAGTTCAACATCCATATCTGCTCCAAATTGACCTGGTTTAACAATAGTTACTATTTCAGCCAATTTTTGATTAAATTCATCATAATGTTCCTCAGCTAAATTAGGTTCTTCAGAATCTGTAAAGCTTGGTCTATTCCCTTTTTTTGTTGACGCGTACAAAGTAAATTGTGAAACAGATAGAATTTCTCCATTTATTTCTTGAATACTTAAATTCATTTTTCCCATATCATCTTCAAATAATCTGGAATTAGAGATTTTTTTTACCATATAATCTATCTCAGTAGATGTATCACCCGTCTTAAATCCCACCAATAAAAGATATCCTACATTAATCTGATTTAATACCTGACCATTTACCGAAACACTAGCCTTTTTAACACGTTGAACAACAATTTTCACTTCTTTAGTACCTCCATTAGAAAATTAATGAATTTTCCTTTTAACAGCATAAACGTCTTCAACACTTTTCAAAGTTTCCATAATTCTTTCTAATTGAACAATATCTTTTACGCCAACTGAAACATCCATTGTCGCAATTTTATTATTATCAACACGGCCATTAACTGAGCTTAATTGCTTAGTTGTATTATTCAATGATTGTAAAATATCATTCAAAAGTCCAGAACGATTGTACCCTTGGATTTCCAAATCAGATTGATAATTAGATTTATCATCCATGGTTTTATCCCATTTAACACTAATAATTCTTTCCCCGGACTCTTCAGCTTTAATAACATTAGGACATTCAGTTCTATGAACTGAAACACCACGCCCCTTTGTAATATAACCAATAATGTCATCTCCTGGAATAGGATTACAGCAATGACTTAATCGAACAAGTAAGTTATCGACGCCATCAATTACAACACCACCATCATGGCTACTTTTACGATTTTTTTCAGATACGTCTGGTTTTTTCATTTCTTTATGTTCTTCAAGGATTGCCTTCTGCTCATTAACTTGTCGAACTTCTTCTTCTTTAGAGCGAATATCTTCCGTTAAAGCATTGGCGACACCTAACGTTGCTACCTCTCCAAATCCAATTGCAGCATACAAGTCATCTGATTCAGACAATTGTCTTTTATCCAAAAGCTGTTTCATATTTTCTTTTGTAATGACTTTTTTAGGATCAAATCCTAAATCAATTAATTGCATCGTCAATAAATCTTCACCTTTAGCTGCATTAGCAACACGATCTTGTAGTTTGAAGAAGTGTTTAATTTTATTTCTAGCTTTATTTGTATGCACCAAATTAACCCAATCACGGCTTGGTCCTATTGAACTTTTACTAGTTAAGATATCAACAATGTCTCCATTTTTGACTTGATAATCTAATGGCACAATCTTTCCGTTAACTTTTGCACCCGTTGTATGATGTCCAATTTCAGTATGAATACTGTAGGCCATATCAAGTGGTCCTGCACCTTTGGGTAATTCAAAAACATCACCTTTAGGTGTGAATACATAAACGCGGTCACCAAAGATATCGCCTTTAACACTTTCCATAAAAGCAGAAGCATCATCAGTCTCATCTTGTAATTCAATAATTTCTTTAAACCAATTTAATTTTGTACCCGCGTCATCTTGCTGAACTTTCTCTTTCACACCTTCTTTGTAAGCCCAATGTGCTGCTACACCAAATTCAGCTATTTCATGCATCTCTTTTGTTCTAATTTGAACTTCAAAAGGACGTCCCTCTGGTCCGACAACAGTCGTATGCAGAGACTGGTACAAGTTAGCCTTTGGAATCGCAATATAGTCTTTAAATCTTCCAGGCATTGGTTTCCATCTAGAATGTATTGCCCCAAGTACCGCATAACAATCTTTAATTGATCCAACAATTACTCTAACAGCTAGGAGGTCATAAATTTGAGAGAATTGTTTATGTTGGTCTTTCATCTTTTTATAGACAGAATACAAATGCTTTGGTCGCCCATAAATTTCGCTTGAAACTTTTAAATCACTAATGGAAACTTTTATTTCTTCAATAGCTCCAGAAATATAAGCCTCACGTTCTTCACGTTTAGAATTCATCAAATGAACAATTCGATAGTATTGTTGGGGGTTCAGATAACGTAATGAACTATCTTCTAATTCCCACTTAATCGTACTAATACCTAAACGGTCTGCCAATGGTGCATATATTTCTAACGTTTCATTTGCAATTCGTCGTTGCTTATCTGGACGTAAGTGTTTTAACGTCCGCATATTATGTAACCTATCTGCTAATTTCACAATAATAACACGTAAATCTTTAGACATCGCTAACAATAATTTACGATGATTTTCAGCTAATTGCTCTTGATGAGATTTATATTGAATTTGACCTAATTTTGTTACACCATCGACAATTACTTGCACATCTTTACCAAAAAGTTCGCCTACATCACCTAAAGTAACTGGTGTGTCTTCAACAACATCATGTAAAAATCCTGCACTAACAGTCTCCGGATCCATTTTTAATTCTGCAAGAATACCAGCAACTTGTATTGGGTGCATTATATATGGTTCGCCAGACTTACGATATTGATTCTTATGAACATAGGTAGCAAAATCACATGCTTTTTGTACAAATGCAACATGTTCTTCATTCATATAGCTTTCAACGATTTCCAAAACGTCTCTAGCACTCCACATTTCTTCTTTTGTCATATCTACACACCTCTTTTTATATAAAATAAAAATACGCGATTCCATAATGCAGTCCGCGTACTCATGTATTCATAAAGTATTTGTATTATTTTTTTGAAATTCCCCATGTTAATAATGATAAACAAAGATAAATAATTGCAAAAAAGATAGTGATACTTTGAAATAAATGGCACAACACACCTATTGCAAAAATAACTGGAAAGAAAAAGTTAAAAATCAAACTATGATCATTTCTACCAATAATAACACCAATAATGATAGAAAAAATGACATTTACTATAAATAAAGAAACACCAATTTTTATAACATCGTTTGCATTAACTAAGGTCAGTACCATCGGGACCACAATTCCGATGGCAATACTTACCGTTAAGTACCATGCAGCTGTTATGCTTAGAAAATTTTTCAAAAATATTTCCTCATTTCGTTTTCTCATGCCTTACTTAACTTAATTCACTAACAAATGAAAGGCTCGCTAA
Organism: Dellaglioa sp. CoH-57-MRSF-20; assembly: GCF_056781955.1. The sequence continues at coordinate 56,767 of NZ_JBXAXV010000002.1, read as the reverse complement.
TAAGTATAACGGAGCAGTCTCTGCACGTAAAATTCTAGGTCCTAAGCCTACCTTTTGATAACCAGCTGTAGCTAACTTATCAATTTCTGATTTTGAAATACCACCCTCTGAACCAAATACCGCAATCATATTTTGATTAGGTTCAATCAAATCAAATGATTTTTTTAGTTGGCTAACCTCACCTTGTTTAGCAGATTCTTCATATGCAACAATCTGAATATCATAAGATTGTTGAAATATCTCATCAATTTTTTTAGCGTATGAAATCGTTGGAATTTTAGTTCGATGTGCTTGTTCTGCAGCACCCTTAGCAATTTTTTTTAAACGTTCAATTTTTTTAGCCTGCTTTTTTTGATCCCATTTTGCAATAGAAAAATCACTATTAAAAAATATAAAATGGGCAGCCCCCATTTCTGTACCTTTTTGTACAATCCAGTCTGCCTTATCTTTTTTTGAAAGAGCCGACGCAATTGTTACTTCTACTGGCAACTCAACTAATGTTTCTACTGTCTTTTGATAATCAAAAGTAGCTGAACTTTCAGTAACCTGTTTCATCTTTGCAACAACAACCTCTGTTGATTGCTTAACGAGTTCAACTTGATCACCAACAGCCAAACGCATAACTTTAATTGCATGATGAAAATCCTCATCTGTTAAAATTAACTCATCAGATTTCAAAAAATATCTCTGCATCTTTACTACCTAACCTTCCAAATCCATTTTAACTGCAATAATTGAGAACCAGTCACCCATATTTAAAATCTGTTGTATTTCAAATCCACCAGTTACCAGTGACTCCTTGATTAAATCGACTTTATCTGCAATAATCCCAGATGTCACAAAATGGCCACCTGGATTTAAATTTCTTCTAGCTTGCGGAATTAACGGTACAATAATTTCGGACAAAATATTAGCCACAATTAAATCAACCTTATTATCAATACCATTTAGTAAATCATTAGCTGCTACATGTATCTGATTTGCAATTGGATTTAAGTTGAAATTTAATACGGCAGCATCTACTGCAATATCGTCCAAATCATACGCATCAATATGACCAACACCAAGATGTTTTGCAGCAATACTTAAAACACCTGAACCTGTTCCAACATCAATCATAGATTCATTTCCACGTATTACTTGCTCTAGTGCTACCAAAGCTAGCCGGGTTGTGGGATGTGTTCCTGTACCGAATGCTTTACCAGGGTCTAAACGTATCACTTTTTCATCAGGTTGGACCACCTGATATTTCTCCCAACTTGGTACTATTGTTAGGAATCGGGTAACTCTAACCGGATGGTAGTATTGTTGCCATTCCAATCCCCAACCTTGGTCATCCACTTCATTCAATTCAATCAGACCACGTCCCGGATTAAGTCCAAAATCAGCTAATTGATTAACCCTACTCTGTATAGTTGGCAATATTTCAGGAATAAAAATAGTTTCAGGGAAAAAGGCAGAAATCTTTGCTCCATCATTTTGGTGCTCAACTGATGTAAAATCGTTCCCGTCTAAATTATCCTGCATTAATTTTTCAAAATCTTTTGAATCATCAATTTGGACACCTTCAGCACCACTTTCAATTAAAATATTAGAAACCGCTTCTACAGCTTCACTACTTGTTGAGATACTTACTTCTGTCCATTTCAAATTGAAATCCTCCTAAAATTTTGGATAAATTAATCGCATACTTTTTTCTGTACTTTGTGCTTTTTGAATTTTTTCAAAATCGCTAGCTGACCAACTTAGTTCAAAGAATTCAGCATCATCATCATTCAAAAAATCTAACAAATCACTTTGACCATTGTCTAGTACAATTTGTAAATAGTTAATAAATGCTGCTGCCTCTGAGCGTTCCCAACCCGATTTCCCTTGAAAGGGTAATGTTGTTAAATACTCTTTTTCAACTTCCTTTGAGTCAAAACGTTCTTCATCATAGAGTAATATAGCATCCCCAAATGAAATAATGGGTAATTCTGAGTTAACACCTTCAATATCAAGAATTGCTTGTTGTGACTTATTCTCAGCATAAAATGTGAGATCTACTGTAAATGTATGATCCTTTTTCTGCCAATCTAATACAATATCACCATCAAAATCAATTTTTGGTAATTCCTTCTTTAAATAATCAAACAATGTTTCTTGTGCCATACTATCACCTCATATTTTAAATAAATTTAAATTACATCAAATTTTGTTTAGTTCTCAAAGTTTATTATAAAGCATTGCATTCATTCATGCATTAATTAAAGAGGAAAACGATAACAATTTATCGCTTTTTTTGGTAAACTAAGGTTATTAAAATATTGGGGAGGTTTTATTTATGGGAAGAAAGAAAATGATTTTGGATTTAGACACTGGTATTGACGATGCATTGGCTATTGCCTATGCTCTCGCTAGTACCGAAATTGATTTAATTGGTATTGTAGGTTCTTACGGTAACCTGCAAATGCTAGCTGGTGTTCAAAACAGTTTGAACTTACTTAATTTATTAGGTGAATCAAATATTCCAGTTTATCTCGGTGAGAAACATTCAATCACGACTCAATCTTTTGATACTTTAGAAATAAGCCAAGAAATACATGGTATGAACGGTTTAGGTGACATAAAAATCCCTAAATCAAGCCAACCATACGCCTCAGAATCTGGAATCGATTTTATTATCGATTCTGCACATGAATTTCAATCAGATTTAATTATTGTGCCTACTGGTCCATTAACGAACTTATCATTAGCCATAAAAAAAGATCCTAAAATTGAAACATTAATTGGTAAAGTCGTTTTAATGGGTGGTGCTTTAACAATCCCTGGAAATGTAACTGCCGTTGCTGAAGCAAATATTAATCAAGATCCAGAAGCCGCAAATGAAGTATTCCAAAGTAAATTGCCTATTACAATGGTAGGTCTAGACGTAACACTTAAAACACTTTTAACAAAAAAAGAAACAGAGCTATGGCGTGAAATTGACAGTCCATCAAGTCGAGCTTTCGCCGATATTGTTGATTACTATATTAACGCCTATGCAAACCTAAAAACAAATTTAGACGGCTGTGCTTTGCATGACCCCTTAGCTGTTGCCGTTGCTATAGATGCATCTTTAGTCACTACTTTACCTATCAATATGAAAGTTGACACAGAAGCGCCTTTTTCTGGACGTACAATCGGTGACGAGACACGCCTAAATTCAAATCAAGCAACAACGGTTGTCGCTGTTGCCGTTGAAACCGAAAGATTCTTATCGACTTTTATGACACGTTTATCAACTTTATTTTCAAAAAATTAAATTTAACGGAGTTTACTTATGCAATATCTCGGTCCATTCATTCTTTCCATTTGGTTTATTATGACCACTATTATTTATATTTCTACATTTACGAAAAAAAAACGTCGAAAATTTTCATATAAGTCACTTTTTTTTGGCTCGTTAGCCTGGGAAAAAAATAGTCGTAACTGGCTATTGATACTGGGACTTTTTTCGCTTATTAGTTTAAATCCTATTACAGATACATTTATCTTTTTGATGATACTTGGTGGTTACATTGCTGTTACCTCATGTTTAAACTTATTCTTACATCATGGTAATCGCCGTCAAACTATTCTAATCATTATTCTTTCCTTCTTTTTAATTTTAGCAGCATTCTATCCTTTATTATCAAATTTTAAATAAGTAAAGATAGTTGCTTTAAATTAACTCAAAGACGATAATGTAAGCGTTAACTGTAATTTTAATAAACTTTATTATTCATACTACTATTTATTCAAGGGAGATCACTATGCCACATATAATCGGTGTTGATATTGGAACAACAAGCACGAAAGCAGTTTTATACGATCTTAAAGGTACCGTAATTGAATACGCTAATATTGGTTACTCACTTTATCAAGAAGAAAATGGGATGGCTGAACAAGATCCTGATGAAATTTATGCTGCTGTAACAAAAGCAATCACTGAGGTCAATAAAAAAGCGAACTTACGCCCCACTGATTTAAAAGGCGTTTCATTTTCAGCTGCCATGCACAGTTTAATTCTACTTGATAAAAATCATAAACCGTTAACTAGATCGATTACTTGGGCTGATAACAGAGCTAGCAAGTGGAGTGATGATTTAAATGAATCAGGTGTTGGTCATGAAATTTATCTCAAAACTGGAACACCTATTCATCCTATGTCACCATTATCAAAACTAATTTGGTTAAAGAATGATAAACCAGATTTATTTAATCAGGCAGCCTATTTTGTTGGTATTAAAGATTATATTTTATATCAATTATTTGATCGACTTGTTATTGATCATTCTTTAGCGTCAGCTACAGGCTTATTCAATATTTTTAATTTAGATTGGGATAAGCAAGCATTATCTGTAACTGGTGTCACACCTGAACAGTTACCAGAACTAGTTGAAACAACGTACCAACTATCCGGACTAAATACTGAATTTTCTAAAATAACTGGTATCCAACGTGATGTTCCTTTTATTGTTGGTGCAAGTGATGGTGTTCTATCAAACCTTGGTGTTAATGCTATCGAACCGGGTGTTGCGGCTGTCACAATTGGTACGAGTGGTGCCGTTAGAATGGTTATCGATCACCCTGTTACAGATCCTAAAGGTAGACTATTCTGTTATGCGCTCGCCAAAAATAAATGGGTCATTGGTGGGCCAGTTAACAATGGCGGTATCGTCTTCCGCTGGTTGCGCGATGAGATATTTACACCCGAAAAAATTACTGCTGAACAAATGAAAATTGATCCCTATGAAGTCATCACTCAAATTGCAGAAAAGGTTCCTGCCGGTTCCGATGGACTCCTCTTCCACCCCTATCTTGGTGGCGAACGGGCACCACTCTGGGATGCTAATGCTAGAGGTTCATTCTTTGGTTTAACACGTCAACATACACGTGCGCATATGGCTCGAGCTGTACTTGAAGGGATCGTTTTCAATTTAGACATGGTCATGTTAGCACTAACTGAAATTGCTGGGAAACCCACTAGAATCCAAGCAACAGGTGGTTTTGCCCAATCATCTTTATGGCGACAATTATTAGCCGATATTTTTGAACAAGAAGTTACAATTCCTGAAAGTTTTGAAAGTTCTTGTCTTGGCGCAGCTGTCTTAGGAATGCAAAGTTTACATTTAATTGCTGATCTATCTGCTGTTGAAAATATGATTGGTTCCATGCATGTCCACCAACCACAAAAAGAAAACTTTGAAGTATATCGTGAGCTATTACCTATATTTGTTCGAGTAAGTAGGTCATTAAGCGCTGAATATAAAAATATTGCTGATTTCCAGCGGAAACATTATCATCAAATCTAGTTTCATTGGGGGAAAGTTACTATGCCACTTTTAATTGTTTTTATTGGGATTCTCTTTTTACTTTTATTAATCATTAAATTTAAATTAAATACATTTGTTTCATTAATTATCACATCATTTGTTGTTGCCATTGGATTAGGGATGCCTTTAGATAAAATCACGACTTCTATCGAAAATGGTATTGGTAGTCAATTAGGTCATTTATCCTTAGTCTTCGGTTTTGGTGCTATGCTAGGTAAACTGGTTGCTGATTCAGGTGGTGCTTATCGGATTGCGACTACTTTAATTAACCGATTTGGTCGAAAATGGATTCAATTAGCAGTCGTACTTGCATCATTCATTATTGGTATTGCATTATTTTTCGAAGTTGGTATTGTTTTATTGATCCCAATCGTTTTTGCGATTGCTACGGAATTAGGAATTTCAGTTTTATATCTTGGGATTCCCATGGCAGCTGCACTTTCAGTTACTCATGGCTTTTTACCACCTCACCCCGCCCCAACTGCAATTGCATCAGCACTAAATGCTAATGTAGGGATGGTTCTTATTTACGGATTACTATTAGCTATTCCGGTAACATTGATTGCCGGTCCACTTTTCGCTATGATTGCAAAAAAATATATTCCTTCGGCATTTAAGCAAAAAGGAAATTTAAGCGCATTAGGAACACAAAAAGAATTTAAACTTGAAGATACACCTAGTTTTGCAATGAGTACTTTGACATCTTTATTTCCCGTTGTAATTATGGCTATTTCAACAGTTTACGACATGATTATTAATAAAGGGATAACACCAAAGAACCCTAACTCTATAGATTCCTTTTTCATGTTCGTTGGGTCTCCTGGCGTTGCCATGCTGCTCTCCCTTCTGTTCGCTATCTATTCAATGGGTATTGCCCGAAAGATCCCAGTCAAAGATATTATGGCTTCTCTTGAAGTTGCCATTAAACAAATTGCAATGCTACTCTTAATCATTGGTGGTGGAGGTGCATTTAAGCAAGTTCTTGTTGATGGTGGTGTCGCAGATGTTATCTCAAGAATGTTTGAATCCTCATCGTTATCACCATTATTGTTAGGCTGGTTAATTGCTGCACTTCTTAGAATTTCTCTTGGTTCTGCAACAGTTGCTGCATTAACAGCTGCCGGTCTAGTCAGTGGTTTAATAGCTGGGTCAGGCGTTGATCCTGCATTAATGGTTATCGCCATTGGTTCAGGTAGTTTAATTGCATCTCACGTAAACGATGCTGGTTTCTGGATGATTAAAGAATATTTTGATCTAACCGTTAAAGAAACACTCGCAACGTGGACCGTTCTTGAAACAGTCGTCTCTGTTTCAGGGCTCGGTGGTGTTATGCTTATTAACTTATTCGTATAAATTAATAAAAGGCTAAGTTATTTTAGATAACTTAGCCTTTTATTATGTTGTTAAATTTAGACATGTGTTAAAATAGACACCATTCTAAATTGAAATTATTGGAGGCAATATTATGGATTCACTATCTGCTATCTTATTATTACTTGGTGGCGTGGTTATCGCAAATGTGATTGCTGTTAAGTTTCCAAAAGTTCCACAAGCTTTTTATCAAATTGGTATAGGATTAGCGCTTTCTTTATTACCAAATTTCCAACATTTCGAACTTAACCCAGAATTATTTTTTATGATAATCGTTGCACCTATTATTTTCAATGAAGCCCAAAATACATCTAGAAGAGCATTAGCTAGAAATATTTTAACGACGCTTTCATTAGCCATCATTTTAGTTGGTGCAACAATAATTGTCACTGGGTTTTTAGTTCACTCAGTCTTACCTGATTTATCACTTGCCTTAGCATTTGCGTTAGCAGCGATTGTCACACCCACAGATACAGTAGCAGTATCTTCAGTGACAAAAAATTTACCGATTCCTGAGTCAATGATGAATATATTGGAAAATGAATCCTTGTTTAATGATGCATCTGGTATTGTTGGTCTTAGTTTAGCATTAACTGCTTTCTCTTCAGGTACTTTTTCTATGAACGAAGGTCTAAGTGCTTTTAGCACATCATTTTTTGGTGGACTCTTAATTGGTGCATTTTTAGGATTAGTATTCGTTAAAATAAGGTTAACGTTACTAAATTGGCACATCGAAGATACAGCAATTATGATTCCAATTGAAATAATAACTCCTTTTTTAATTTATTTTATATCTGAAGAATTAGGTTGTTCAGGTATTTTAGCAGTCGTTGCTGCCGGTTTAATTCATGGTGTTCAAAAAGATCGTTTACGGTTATCTTCAACTAAATTACAATTTATATCAAGTAGTATTTGGAAAGTACTTACAGATGCTTTAAATGGGTTTGTTTTTGTAGTTCTAGGTTTAACATTGCCTACTGTTACCTCGGATTTATTAAAAAGCTCAGGATTTAATTCACTAATTTTACTTGTTATTAGTATTGGTATTTACTTTATTATGACACTAATGCGTTTTCTATGGTCCCACTTCCTATTAAAAAATTTATCAACAAAAGACGATTTTACATTTGCCCTAAGTGGAATTCACGGAACAATTACACTATCCATGGCATACTCATTACCATTAGTAACTGTTTCAGGAATTGAATTCCCTATGAGAAATGAAATCATTTTTATAGCTGCATTAGTTATATTAATTAGCATGTTAGTTCCTACTTTCCTACTACCGCACTTAATTACCAAAAAGAATGAGATTACTATTTTAGAAAATATTGGTGAAATTCGTTCTAAGATGGTTATTTACACTGTTGAACAACTTAATGTCACAAATATTCCTAGTCCAGAAAGACAAACAGTAATTGAAACGCTATATAACCAACAAAATTTTTTAAAACGGCCTAAAAAGAGTGATTTTTATGACCTATTAGAAAAAACACAAGAAATTGAAGAAAATATTTTGCATGAATTATTATCGAGTGGTCAGGTTTCTGAAAAAACTGGTTCTTGGTACGAAAAGTATCTTGCTACAACTTATCAATCAACCCGTGGATTTTCACTTAAACATCTCATAATACACTTGAAATTCTATTCACTTCATTTATTTAAACATTTTGCTATTAAGAAAGGCGAAAAAGCGCTATCTCAGGTTACTGAAAATCAAAAAAATACTTTCAAAAAATATTATAATAATACAAAAGATGACTTTATTTTAATGGAGGAATCTAGTTATCAGGCAGCAATTACTTATTTAACCTCTATTACCACTGTTGACAATTCAATGGCCGTTACTCTGGTTAGACAATTTTTATCAGTTAGACACAGAAGAATGTTTTCAAATGAGACTGAACTTATCTTACAAAATAATATTTTTATAAATGCCTTTCAATTAGAATATAATTTTGTTCAACTTCAATTAGAACAAAAATTAATCACCCCTGCAACGGCAAATCTGTTAAGAGAACAAATTTCATACGATGAGATGGTTTACATGCAAAATAATGAAGCATACTTATCATAAAAAAAACGACAACCAGACTTTTCCGGTTGTCGTTTTTACTTATTTTTTCTTAGATTCTTCATCTTCATCAATTTTCAAGACTGCCATAAATGCTTCTTGTGGAATCTCAACATTACCAACTTGTTTCATTCGTTTCTTACCAGCTTTTTGTTTTTCCAAAAGTTTCATACGGCGTGTTCGATCTCCACCATACAATTTAGCTGTAACATCCTTACGGTATGCTTTAATATTTGTTCTTGCAATAATTTTTTGTCCAGCAGCAGCTTGAACTGGAATTTCAAACATTTGGCGCGGAATTAATGATCTTAATTTATTGACGATACCTTTTCCACGTTCAAAAGAAAAATCACGATGAACAATAAAACTCAATGCATCAACTGCTTCACCATTCAACAAGATATCAACTTTAATTAAATCACTTGGACGGTAACCCTCTTCTTCATAATCCAGGGATGCATATCCACGTGTATTAGATTTTAATTTATCAAAGAAATCAAAGATAATTTCTGATAAAGGCATATGATAAATAATATTTACACGGAATTCATCTAAGTAATCCATCGTCTCAAAAACACCACGTTTTTTTTGACAAAGTTCCATGACTGCTCCAACATATTCATTAGGTACCATAATACTTGCTTTCACATAAGGTTCGTTAATTTGCTTAATTGATGATGGTTCTGGCATTTCAGAAGGGTTAGAAACAATTATTTTCTCACCATCAGTTAAATCAACATGATAAATTACAGATGGTGCCGTTGTAATCAAATCTAACCCAGATTCACGTTCTAACCGCTCTTGGACAACATCCATGTGTAATAACCCTAAAAATCCACAACGGAACCCAAATCCTAGTGCTTGTGACGTTTCTGGTTCAAATTGTAAAGCAGCATCATTTAATTGTAATCTTTCAAGTGCCTCACGTAATTCATTATATTTTGAATTATCTACGGGATATAACCCACAATAAACCATAGGATTAATTGCACGGTAACCATCTAGTGCTTCAGTTGCTGGATTGTCAGCTGAAGTTACTGTATCACCAACTCGTGTATCTCGAATATCTTTAATTGCCGCTGTAACATACCCAACATCTCCGGCCATTAAAAAATCACGATTAACTGCTTTGGGTGACATAACCCCAACTTCAGTCACTTCATATTTTTTCTTACTATTCATTAATTCAATTGTGTCGCCAGGTTTTACAACACCGTCAACCACCCGAATACTCAAAACAACGCCACGGTAACTATCATAGATTGAATCAAAAATTAAAGCTTTCAATGGTTTTTTTAAATCACCATTTGGTGCAGGAATTTTCGTTACAATCTGTTCCAGCATCTCTTCAATACCAATACCATTTTTAGCACTTGCCAGAACGGCATCAGAGGCATCTAATCCGATAACATCTTCAATTTCTTTTTTTACCATTTCAACATTAGCAGATGGTAAGTCAATTTTATTAATAACTGGTAAAATCTCCAAATCATCATCAATCGCTAAATAAACGTTTGCGAGTGTCTGTGCCTCAACACCTTGAGCAGCGTCTACAACAAGTACAGCACCTTCACAAGCCGCCAAACTCCTTGAAACTTCATAAGTGAAATCAACATGTCCTGGTGTATCAATTAAATGAAAGATATATGTTTCACCATCTTTAGCAAGATAATGTAATTCAACCGCATTTAATTTAATTGTAATTCCACGTTCTCGTTCAAGATCCATCGAATCGAGTAATTGATTTTGCATCTCACGTTTAGTAACTGTATCAGTCATCTCGAGGATACGATCCGCAAGTGTGGATTTTCCATGATCAATATGTGCTACAATCGAAAAGTTTCGAATATGTTTTTGTCTATCTTGCATTTCTTCAAAATCCATTAATAGCGTCCTACTTTCTTGTTTCTATCTCTTCTGATTATAACAATCAACGCTACTAAACACAATTACAGTTCGCATACAAAAAAATAGAATCATCTTAGAAGACGATTCTATTTTTAACTTTATTTCTTATTTTTAAATTGATCTTTTAACTTATCAAATAAATTACCTTCGCCAACAACGTTTTTACCGCTAGCTGTAGCAAATTCTTTCAAAGCATCTTTTTGTTCTTTTTTAAGATTACGAGGTGTTTCAATATTAACCGTCACTTCTTGATCACCATTACCCTTACCATGTAATTTAGGCGCACCCTTATCACGTAATCTGAAAGTCGTTCCAGTCTGTGTTCCAGCGGGAATCTTCATTTTTACATCTCCATGAACGGTTGGAACCGTTACTTCGTCGCCCAATGCAGCTTGGACAAAGCTAATTGGAACATCAATGTAAATATCAGGACCTTCACGGTCAAATGTGCCACTAGCCTGAACTCTAAAGATAATGTATAAATCTCCATAAGGTCCACTATTTTCACCAGATTCACCTTGTCCTTGAAGACGCATCTGTTGACCATCTTCAACACCAGCAGGAACAGTTACTTTAACTTCATGTCTTTCATCAATATGGCCTGATCCATGACATGTATCACATTTTTCTTTAATCTCTTTACCTGTACCATGACAAATATCACATTCTTGTTCAGTCATCATGTTTCCAAGTGGCGTACGACGCTCAACTTGGATAGTACCTCGACCACCACATTTATGACATGTAATTGGAGAAGTTCCAGGTTTTGCTCCAGAACCAGAACAAGTAGCACATAGACTTTTACGATTGTATTTAATTGTTGATTCTTTACCAAAAACACCTTCATTAAATGTCAATGTCATCTCGTATTGCAAATCACGACCTGCTCGTGGAGCGGTTGGATCTTGGGAAGCACCACCACCGCCGAAAAATGAACTGAAAATATCTTCAAATCCACCGCCGCCAAATCCACCTTGTTGTCCTTGACCACCAAATCCTCGGTAAGCACCACCTTGAGACCCAGCTGAACCATATTGATCGTATTCAGCTTTCTTTTGTGGATCACCAACTGTTTCATATGCTTCAGTGATTTCTTTAAATTTATCTTCGGCACCAGCATCCTTATTAATATCCGGATGATATTGTTTAGATAACTTACGATACGCTTTTTTTATTTCTTCAGGTGACGAATCTTTAGTCACACCAAGTACATTATATGGATCTTTGTTCTCTGCCATTCCGTACCTCCGAATAACCTTTTTGGTTTTTATTGCTCTAAATAGGATAACATGTCTAACATGAAATAAAAAGCCAAAGTCCCAAAGGCCTTTGACTTTCTATCACACTCAAAATTTAGTAAAGATTACTTCTTATCTTCAGGGTTAACTTCTTCGAAGTCACCATCGACAGTTTCATCTTTAGGGTCTTTAGCCGTGCCTTCAGCACCAGCTTCACCTTGAGCTTCTTGTGCTTGTTGATACAATTTAACAGTTAAGTCTTGAACAATTTTATTCAATTCATCTTTCTTAACTTTCATATCTTCAACATTGTTATCTTCTTGAGCTTTCTTCAAAGCATCACGAGCATCTTCAGCAGATTTAATTTCTTCTTCAGTTACTTTACCTTTTAATTCTTCCAAAGTTTTATCAACTGAGAATAATAATTGATCAACTTCATTCTTCAAATCAACTTCTTCTTTACGTGCCTTATCTGCTTCTTCGTTTTCTTTAGCTTCATTAACCATGCGTTCGATTTCGTCTTCTGCAAGACCACCTGAACTCTTGATTGTAATTTTTTGTTCTTTGTTTGTGCCTAAATCTTTAGCAGAAACGTTAACAATACCATTTTTATCAATATCAAATTTAACTTCAATTTGAGGGATTCCACGAGGTGCAGCAGGAATATCATTTAATTGGAAACGGCCTAATGTTTTATTATCAGTAGCCATTGGACGTTCACCTTGTAAGACATGGATATCAACGGCAGGTTGGTTATCTGCAGCTGTTGAGAACGTTTGTGACTTGCTTGTTGGGATCGTTGTATTACGATCAATTAACTTAGTAAAGACGCTACCCATTGTTTCAATACCCAATGAAAGTGGTGTTACATCAAGTAAAACAACATCCTTAACATCACCAGTAATGACACCACCTTGAATTGCAGCACCAAGTGCAACAGCTTCATCAGGGTTAACTGATTGGTTAGGTTTGTGATCTGTTTCTTTTTCAACTAATGCTTGAACAGCAGGAATACGTGTTGAACCACCAACCAAGATAACTTGATCAATATCAGCATTTGTTAATCCAGCATCTTTTAAAGCATTTTGAACTGGAATACGTGTACGTTCAACTAAGTCTTGTGTAAGATTATCAAATTTTGCACGTGATAATGTTGCTTCTAAATGTAAAGGTCCAGCAGCACCGGCTGTAATAAATGGTAAGCTAATTTGTGCACTAGTAACACCAGATACATCTTTTTTAGCTTTTTCAGCAGCATCTTTAAGACGTTGCATTGCCATTTTATCTTTTGATAAGTCAATACCATTTTCTTTTTTGAAGGTCTCAACTAACCAGTCCATGATTTTTTGATCAAAATCATCTCCACCAAGTTTAGTATCACCGTTTGTTGATAGTACTTCAAAGACACCATCACCTAATTCAAGGATAGAAACATCAAATGTACCACCACCTAAATCGAATACAAGGATTTTTTCATCTTTTTCAGTATTTTCAAGACCATATGCTAAAGCAGCAGCAGTAGGTTCGTTAACAATACGTTCAACTTCTAAACCGGCAATTTTACCAGCATCTTTTGTAGCTTGACGTTGTGAATCGTTAAAGTAAGCAGGAACTGTAATAACAGCTTGTGTTACTGATTCGCCTAAGTAAGCTTCAGAATATTCTTTGATGTATTGTAAAATCATAGCAGAAACTTCTTGTGGTGTGTATGATTTTCCTTGAATATCTACTTTGTAGCCTTCTTCTCCCATGTGACGTTTAATTGATGCAACAGTATCAGGGTTTGTGATTGCTTGGCGTTTAGCAACTTCACCAACTTGAGTTTCGCCATCTTTAAATGAAACAACAGATGGTGTTGTACGATTTCCTTCTGGGTTTGTAATAATTTTTGCTTCTTTACCTTCTAACACAGCAACAGCTGAGTTAGTTGTTCCTAAATCAATTCCTATAATTTTTGCCATAATTTATCTACCTCTTCTTATATTATTATTGAGCGACAACGACCATTGCTGGACGTAACACTCTATCTTTTAATTTATATCCTTTTTGAAGGACTTGAACAATTGTATCTGCTTTTTGATCATCAGAAGCTGGAACTGTTTGAACTGCTTGGTGAACATTTGGATCAAAAGTAACGTCATCAGTTGCAATTTCTATAACGTCATTATTAGTTAATGCTTTTTGTGCATCTTTATAAACTAATTCAATACCTTTTTTAAGTTGTTCGCCACTCTCAGTGTCAACCTCAATTGCCAATGCTCGTTCCAAATTATCGATAACTGGTAGAACATCTTTAGCTAATGATTGCCCGCTATACTTTAAGAGTTGTTCTTGTTCTTTCTTAAAGCGTGTATTCATATTTGCCATTTCGGCTTCTGCTCGTAAATATTTATCTTCCATTGTGTCTAAACTAGCTTGTAACTCAACTAATTTATCTGCATCAGAAGGCTTTTTACTAAATTTTTCTTTTACTTTATCAGTAACAGAACTTTTTTTCTCATTTTGATTAGTTGCTTCACTAGACTGATGTTGCTCTTGTGTAACATCTTCTTCAACTAAATCTTCTTTGGCATCTTTAACCACACACAACACCCCTTTTCTTATTTATCAAATTGTTGATAATAATCTAACAATTTTTTAGCAAGCTCATCACTAAATGCATCTAATAAACCAATCATTTTTGAATATGGCATATTTGTAGGACCCAATAATGCGATAACCCCTTGACCATGGTCACTAACATCATAACTAGCTGATATAAGACTATAGTTATCAAGTAATTGGTTCGTTAATTCCTCACCAATTTTAATTTGAATAGGTTTACCTTGAATTCCAATTAATTCACCAATATTCTTGTTATTTGATGTGTCTACTAAATCATATAATGATTTTAATTCATCCACGTTACTATCGGTAGCAAAATCTAATATATTAGATTTACCGCCAACAAAAACTTGTTCACGTGCTGCCTGCTTTAAAATATTACCAAAAATATCTAAAATACCAGCTGGCCTACGCATATAATTAACCAACATAACTGGGATACTTGTTCTTAACTTCTTAGAAATTTCAGCTAATGACAACCCAATTAATTGGTCATTCAACAACCTTGTTACGGCTTCTAAATCTGATCCGTTAATCGATTTAGGAATACTGAATGTCTGATTCTCAACAACGCCACTACTCATCACAAGAATAGCCATAATTCGATGATTTCCTAATGGTACTAATCGAAAACCTTCGAGACGACTTTCCATTGTTTCAGGTCGTAAAGAAATCGCTGTATAATTTGTTAAGTCCGAAAGAATCTTAGTTGATTCTGCAAATATTTCATCAATCTTTTGAAAATGAACACCAAGAGAATTTTGAATATTCGCTAATTCCGCTGCTGGAACAACGCCGGGTTTAACAATGTGATCAACATAATATCGATAACCTAAAAATGAAGGAATTCTACCAGAAGAAGAATGTGTTTTTTTAATTAACCCATTATTTTCCAATGTCACCATTTCATTTCTGATAGTTGCTGAACTTACATGCATTGGTAAAAAATCAACGACCGATTTAGAACCAACAGGTTGACCAACCTCTGTATATACTCTGACAATTGCTTCTAACACTAACATTTGTCTTTCTGTTAGCATGATCAATCACCTCTTTTTAGCACTTAACACAATGGAGTGCTAAGACAACTATTAATATACTAAATGTTGAGATTATTGTCAAGGAATGCACTCACTTTTTTAAAGAAAATGGCTGACTAAATATATCCTATTTAGTCAGCCATTAAACCAATACTTATATGTGTTGGTCAAAATAAGTATTAGTATTTTTTTTATCTTTATTTAATTGCGTAATTAATCCAGGAATACCTTCAAATTTAACTTCACTTCTCAAATATGCTAACCATTGAACCGTAACAATTTGGCCATAAATCATCTCGTTGAAATCAAATAAATTTATTTCGACCGTTAATTCACGATTTTTTCCAAACGTTACGTTGTAGCCAATAGATGCCATCCCACGATACCAGACATCACCAACCTGAACGCTAGTCACATATATTCCGGGTCCCGGAATTCGAATGTGTTCATTGAATTCTAAATTTAATGTTGGAAAGCCAAGTTCTCTACCTCTAGCTTCACCGTGAACAACTTTACCAAGTGTTTCATATTTATAGCCCAATAACTTATTAACATCGCTAATATGTCCGTTATCAATTTCCATTCTAATTCGAGATGAACTTATCTTTTGATGATTCGTCGCTAATTCAGGCACAGTAATAATTTCAAATTTTTGATTAGCATATAAAGGTAGTGTATCCATATTTGCGATATCTTTTTTACCATACGTATAATCAAATCCTGCAACTACTACCTTTACATGCAATGCAACCATATATTTATCGACAAAATCTTGTGGTTCCATTTTTGCTAAACTATTATTTAGCGTTAAAATATAAAAAATATCAACGCCTAATTGCTTCATTAATAATATTTTTTTTTCCATAGACGTTAAATATTTTACACTTTGTTCGGGTGCTTTTTGAAATTGTACTGACGGATGCTTATCAAATGTCATTACTGCAAGTTTAATATTTTTTTCGTTAGCTTTTTGCTTAGCTTCTTGTATTACTTTTTGATGTCCTAAATGAACACCGTCAAAAAAACCCATAGCAAGTGAAATAGAATCATTACTAATTTCGTTAGGGTTATACGGTTCAGTTAAATAAATAACTTTCATGTTCCAATATCTTCCTTTATCCTAAATCAAACATTGTCTCAGACTGATAACGATTTTTTTCACTATTCAATCTGTATAAACATCTAATTTTATTTTCATAAACTAGAGAAACTGTTGGCTCATTATTAAACGAATCAACTGCTAAAAATCCACCATTTTGGACAATAAGCCACTGTTCAGTTGTTAATTCATACCTTTTAAATGATGTTAGCGCTGTATCAATTGGATATAACAACGATTCTAACGTCCCATTGACTTTAGCCTCATTTAATTGGTCCAGGGTAAACGCCTTATCAATTCTAAAACCGCCGCTTTCCAGTCTAGTCAGGTCGGACATAACTGCAGGTACACCTAATTTTTTACCGAGATCAACAGCTAGCGTCCTAACATAGGTCCCTTTTCCACATGCAACTTCAAAATAAATTTTTTGTCTTTTATTTTCTAAATCATATTCTGTAGCTTTCGTTTGAATAAATGAAGTCACCGTTATTTGTCTTTCTGGACGTTCCACTGTTTCACCTTTACGAGCGTAATCATATAAGCGACGTCCGTTTACTTTAACAGCTGAGAACATTGGTGGAATTTGAATCATTGTACCTGTCATCTGGTTCATAACATCATCAATTTCTTCCGATGTGAAAGGATCTATAAT
Source organism: Dellaglioa sp. CoH-57-MRSF-20 (assembly GCF_056781955.1). The sequence continues at coordinate 39,445 of NZ_JBXAXV010000002.1, read as the reverse complement.
CTCTTTTTCTTCGATTATTTCGCCATCTAAATCTTCAGTTTCTGTAGAGAAACCAAGTGTTATTTCACCCGCATATACTTTGCCAGAATTCATCAAATAGTTTACTGTTTTTGTCGCTTTACCAATACAAATCGGTAGAACACCATCAACATTTGGATCAAGAGTACCTGAATGACCAACTTTTTTGGTTTGAAAAATGCCACGACACTTAAAAACACAATCATGACTGGTCATACCACGTTCTTTGAATAGTGGAATAATTCCGTCCATTGTCTTACCTCCGTTAATATACTTTTAACAGTATATCATAATCAGTAAAACAAGGGATATCGATTCTAATTTTTATAAATATTGAAATTTCTATTTAAGAGATAACTATCTATCATCATTCCTAAATACCTATTTACCAACAGTTTTAGCTACGTTATTATTCACAAAACTTCCCATAAACATCATAATTTTTTATTCTTTCCATAACGTTATCCATTTCTTTTTGTAGTGCAGGCCGATTTTTATATTTCTTTTTCAAACCCTCACAAAGAGATATTGCTACTTCCTCATCTCCAAAGTTATTATACCGTAAAATATAATCGCCAATATTTTGATAGTCTTTTCTATTTTTAGCTTTAACTATTAAATCTTTAACTATGCTTTCAAACATCATGTTAGCTTCTTTGGGATATAGTGGGTAAATATATTTTCCATAATTCATAAATAAATTCAGATTTTTTTTAATTAATTGTAGCAAAATGGTAGCTTCGTTTTCATCTGCTAATATCTGTGCAAGTTGCCAATTATCAAGTGTTTTAGAAATGTTTTTCAGAATATCAGGGTATTCAGCTTTCCAAAATCCATTATCAACTAAAAGCTTTTTTAATTTTTTATAATCGGAATCATTGCCTTTATATAATGCCTGTTTTAAATACTCAATTCTTTTTTGAACTTGATTTGTCTCCTCATAGATAGTATCTAGTCGAGTATACCAAGGTTGTAAATATTGAATATTTTTATCATTATCTGTAATTAATTTTTTTAGTACTAATTTTTCTGCAACTTCATAGTCTTTTCTTGAAACAGCTAACTCAACTTTAAACATTCTAACATCATCAATATCTAAATTATTATTAATAATTTCTTCTGCTTCTTTAATTTTATTTACTTGGAAGAACAATTTAATTTTAAATAATAAATATTTACTTTTCCTATCTTGTTGTGTATATTCATCAAATCTTGTACTAATTTTATCGGCAATTTTCAATACTTTATCCGTATTTTTTGTATTTAGCAAAGGAAGAATGAGACTGAGTAAATCAAAATCACTCACCGCCCATTCATTCCAAAAATTTTTTTTAGCATATCGAATAACATTCGTAACAATTAATTTTTTCTTTTCATCTGCCCCATCTTTAACAGACAGTTTTTCTACATAAATCCGTATTTTAGAAAGTATACTCTCTTGCTCAATCATAAACCCTAATTCTGTATACTCACTGACCTTTACTAATTGTTCTAATAAATCTAATAATATTAACATAGGTGCTTTTAAATAATTTTGACTAAATCTCACGTCACAAATAGAGAGCAGATTATCGACTACTTCACTAATATTGTCGTATCCTCTCCACGAAACATACCCTTGTTTCCTATTTTCATAAATAATTTCTCGAATTCGTTCCTTTGCATCTTCTATTTCTTCTTCTTCATCCAAAAATCCCAAATCAGCTAATATATCATTCTTTATTTCGTATTTATTCTCAGTATATTTTGTTAGTAATCGAATTAATACTTCTTTTGACTGTGAAGTTAATAATTCTTTATATTGCTCTGAATTCAAATTAGTACCTCTTTCTAATATATATTTTGAAAATTAAATTAATTTTTTAAAGGAAATTACCACACTATCTAATGATTGTTGAATAGTGGTATAAGAAAAATTCATAATTCTTCAAATGAATTAGTATTCAACTACACCATATAATCAAAGATATGAGATACCAATACTTACAACTAATTTTACTTGATTACTATTAAAAATAAAAGATATGATTATATTATAAGATAATATCTCCATTGATGAGGAGAAAAAAAGGCCTAATCACTAAGGATTAGGACCTTCATAAAGTTATCCATCAACAACAGTTTAAATAGAGCAACAAACGGTATCAGGATTTTTATTTTAATATTCAGAATCTATCTTTTTAAGTAATTGATCAATTTTATCACCATATTGAACTGACTCATCTCTTACAAAAACCAATTCTGGTGTTTTATAAATTGATAATCTTGATCCAAGTTCACCACGAATTAATCCAGAAGCTTTTTCCAAACCACGTTGTGTTTTTTGTGCATCTGATGCCATATTTGACAATATACTATAGTAAATTGTCGCCTGTTGTAAATCACCAGTTACATTAACTCCCGTAATTGTGACACCTTCAACTCGAGGATCTCTCACTCGTTTTAAAAGAATATCATTAACTTCTTTTTGAATTTCTTGTGATAAACGACCTACACGGTAATGTTGTGTCATTTTATATCCTCCTATAGTTGTTATGAATTATTTAACTGGAACTTCTTCCATAACGTAGGCTTCAATTTGGTCGCCTTCTCTAATGTCATTGTATTTTTCAATCATGACACCACATTCGAAACCTTGTTTAACAATTTTAGCGTCATCTTTAAAGCGTTTCAAGCTTGCTAATTTACCTTCATAAATAACAATACCATCACGAATTAAACGAACGCCGCTATCTCTTTCGATGTAACCTTCAGTGACGTAAGCACCACCAATTGTTCCAACTTTTGTAACTTTATATGTTTCACGAATTTCAACTTGTCCAGTTATTTTTTCTTCAAAGACTGGTTCAAGCATTCCCTTCATAGCCGTTTCAATTTCTTCAATTGCGTTATAAATAACACGATGTAAGCGAATATCAACTTCGTCAGATTGTGCTTGAAGTTTAGCTTGAGGTGTTGGACGAACATTAAATCCTATAATGATAGCATTACTTGCTTCTGCCAAAGTAACATCACTTTCAGTAATTGCACCAGCTGCTTGATGAATGATATTAACTCGAACACCTTCAACATCAATCTTCTTCAAACTTCCTGCAAGAGCTTCAACTGAACCTTGAACATCTGCTTTAATAATAACAGCAACTTCTTTTAATTCGCCTTCTTTAAGTGAATCAAACAAGTTATCAAGTGTTACATGCGTAACATTTCCACGTTCTTTTGTTAAAGCACGTTTAGCACGTTCTTCACCAGCTGCACGAGCAGTTTTTTCATCATCAAAGACAACGAAACGATCGCCAGCACCTGGAACATCATTCAAACCAGTAATTTCTACTGGTGTAGCAGGTTTAGCTTTATTAACTTGACGGCCTTTATCATTTGTCATAGTACGGACACGTCCGAAACTATTACCAACAACAATTGGATCACCAACTTTTAACGTACCTTGTTGAACAAGTAATGAAGCAACTGTTCCACGGCCTTTATCAAGACGAGCTTCAATAACAGATCCAATACCCTTTTGTTTTGGATTTGCTTGTAATTCAAGAACTTCGGCTTCAAGTAAAATCATTTCTAATAATTCATCAAGGTTTGTGCCTGTTTTCGCTGAAATTTCAACGAAAATAGTATCACCACCCCAACTTTCAGGAATTAATTCATATTCAGCCAATTGTTCTGTAACATGAGCAGGATTAGCACCGGGCTTATCCATTTTATTAACAGCAACAATAATAGGTACATTGGCTGCTTTAGAATGATTAATTGCTTCAATTGTTTGAGGCATAACCCCATCATCAGCAGCAACAACTAAAACAGTGATATCAGTAATATCGGCACCACGAGCACGCATATTTGTAAATGCAGCATGTCCAGGTGTATCTAAGAATGTAATTGTTTTATTATCATGTTTTACTTGGTAAGCACCAATATGTTGTGTAATACCACCAGCTTCACCATCAGTAACATGTGTATGACGTAATTTATCAAGTAAGGTTGTCTTACCATGATCAACATGTCCCATGATTGTAACAACTGGTGGTCTTGAAACAAGATTATCTTCATTTTTAATTTCTGCATCAAACATTTTATCAATATCAGCAACATCTACATCGATTTTAGCTTCTGATTTAATACCATATTCTGCTGCTAAAATTTCAATTGTATCTGTATCGAGTGTTTGATTTTGGTTAACCATTACGCCTAACATAAATAATTTTTTAATAATTTCTGCTGGTTCACGATGAATCTTTTTAGCAATTTCAGCAACATTAGTTGCAGCATTGTAATATAAGATTTCTGGTAATGGTTTATCTTTTCTGGGTGATACAGGTGGTTTTGGTGTCGTTGAACGACGGTTTTTCTTATTTCTGTTACGTTTGTTATAAGGATTATTCCCATAACGGTTATTATTATTAAATCTCGAACGTCCTTGCTGATTAGCATTACCATTATTAGCAGTTCTAGCACTTGATTGTGTACTATTTTGAGGACGATTTGCTGGCTTTTCATTTGTTGTCTTTGGTGCAGCGTTAGTTGTTCTTGCTACTGGTTTTGAAGCTACCTGCGATGATTTTTGAGCAACAGGTTTACTATTCGTTGTTTTAGCAGGTTGTGCTGGTTTCTTTGCAACAGGTTTTGCTACTGGTTTTTTCGGTGTTGCATTAGATACAGTTTTTTCAACCATTTTCTTTGCAGCAACTACTTTAGCAGCGCCCTTTTTAAATTTATCGCGAATCTGACGTTCTTCATTATCACCAATAGTTGACATATGATTTTTAACATCAAAACCTTTTGTCGTTGCAAAATCAATAATATCTTTAGTATTTAATTCTAGCTCTTTAGCTAATTCATAAATTCTTTTTTTTCCCATATTTGCATGCTCCTTCTATATATCCATTAAGTCACACATCCTTCTGCTAAAACCTTTATCGGTAATAGCATACACTGTGCGCTGTTGTCCAACGGCCTCACTTAAACTGGCTTTTGAAAATCCAACATATAATTTAACATTATAGCTGTTGCACTTATCTGTTACTTTTTTTAAAGTCGCTTGTCCACAATCTTCAGAAAGAATAACCAATTTAGCTTTATTCTTCCTGACAGCATTCAATACTAGTCCTTCACCAGTCACCAACATACCTGCGCGTCTGGTCAAGCCTAGCATTTGTAAGAATTTTTGACTATTTTTCATCTTTAAATAATTCTCGTCTAGCTACCTGATGGTCAACATATTCGACAAGTTCTTCATAAAATGATTCGTCAATCTTAATACCGAATGCTTTATTGAATGTTCTTTCTTTTTGAGCCTGCTTCGCCACATCTACATCAAGAAAAATATATGCGCCACGCCCTGGTTTCTTACCTGTTGGATCTAAAGATACTTCATTTTCTTTATTCTTAACAACACGAACAAGTTCTTTTTTAGGTTTCATTTCACCCGTAACGATATCTTTACGCATTGGAATTTTACGATTAATCACTTTAATTTGCCTCCAAATCAATTACCGATCAGTTTTAATCGGCTTATTTGTTTGTTTCAGAAACTTCTTTTTCTTCACTACTGTTAACCATATCAGATTCAGATTTAATATCAATTTTAAACGTTGTTAATTTTGCAGCTAATCGTGCATTTTGACCTTTTTTACCAATTGCTAATGACAATTGGTGATCTGGCACAACTACAGTACAAGCATGATCATTTTCTGGATTAAAGACAACATTGACAACTTCTGCAGGATTCAAAGCATTAGCAATGTATTTTGCAGGATCTTCATTCCATTCAACAATATCCATATTTTCGCCTTTTAATTCATTAACAATAGTTTGTACACGTTGTCCTTTAGGACCAACACAAGTACCAACAGCATCGATATCTGGATTATTCGAACGAACAGCTACCTTAGCACGGTCACCTGCTTCACGAGCAATTGATACAATTTCAACTGTTCCGTCATATATTTCAGGAACTTCTTGTTCAAATAATCGTTTTAGCAAGTCAGGATGTGAACGACTAACAAAAACTTGAGGGCCTTTAGCAGCATTCTCAACTTTTGTGATATAAACTTTAATTCGATCATGTGGATTAAAACTTTCACCAGGAATTTGATCAATCTTAGCTAAAACAGCTTCCACTTTACCTAAATTAACATAAATATAACGATTATCATGACGTTCTACTTCACCGCTAACGATTTCATTTTCATATTGAATATATTGATCATAAACAATACTACGTTCAGCTTCACGAACACGTTGCATGATAACTTGTTTAGCAGTTTGTGCAGCAATTCGTCCAAAATCCTTAGGTGTAACTTCAAATCGAATTGAATCGCCAACTTCATATGCTTTATTAATCTCTAAAGCATCTTGCAAACTAACTTCAAGACGTGAATCAAAGACTTCTTCGACTACTTCTTTAACCGCATAAACTGTAATATTACCTTTTTTTGAATCAAACTCTACTTCAACATTTTGTGCTTGATTGTAATGACGCTTGTATGCAGAAACTAATGCTGCTTCAATGGCATCAATAATAACTTCTTTTTTAATACCTTTTTCTTCTTCTAACACTGTAAGTGCACTTAATAGTTCTTTACTCATCTTTAATTTACTCCTTTATAAAAAGCTACTTAAAATTTGATAGCTAAGCGCGCCTTAGCTATTTTTTGACGAGGAATAACGATCGTTCTCTTACGCGTTTTGTCCATATAAACAACTGTTAATTCATCAGCTGTTAATTCCGTTAAGGTACCTTGAAAAATTTTAGCGTTATTAATAGGTTCATATAGTGAAATATTAACGTATTCATTCAAAGCTCTTTCATAATCTTTTTCCTTTTTCAAAGGTCTTTCAGCACCAGGTGATGAAACCTCTAAAAAATAAGCTTGTGGAATTGGATCAGGATTAATCTCATCTAATTTTTCACTTAAAATATCACTAACAGCAACACACTCTTCAATTTTAATGCCTTCAGGTTTATCAATGTAAACTCTTAAAAACCAACTTGGGCCTTCTTTAACAAATTCAATGTCCACCAATTCAATATTCTGTTCATCAACAATTGGTTGAACTAGCTCTGTGACAGTCTCTATAACAGTACTCACACGTTACCCTCCTTACATTTTCCCAATAAAAAGAGTGAGCATCGCTGCTCACTCAAACAAGATATCAAAATACTTTCTTTAATATAGCATAATTTTCTGAAAACATCAACAAACTGCTATGTTCTCACTTTTTAGAAAAAGACATCATCAAAAATAGATAGTTGATTTTCATCTGGTAATGCTTTTAAAACATTATTTTCAGTCATATACTCAATTAATGACTTAGAAACTTTACCACGTTTAGCTAAATCTTCTTTAGATAAAAATGGGCGTTCCTCACGAGCAGCAATAATTTGCTTAGCAACGTTATTACCAAGACCTGGTACAGCTCTAAATGGTGCAATTAACTTATCACCATCAATTATCCAATTTGAATCATCTGATTTATCCAAATCAATCATCCCAAATTGGAAGCCACGTTCAAGCATTTCATTGCTTAATTCAAGGACCGTCAACAAATTTTTCTCTTTTGTTGATGCATCCATCCCTTTATCATTAATATCTTTCATTGCTTTTTTCACTGCTTCTTTACCATGCGACATTGCGACTAAATCAAAATCATCTGCTCTAACACTGAAATAAGCACAGTAATATAACATTGGAAAATAAACTTTATAGTATGCAATTCGTAAGGCCATCAAAATATACGCAGCAGCATGTGCCTTAGGGAACATATACTTGATTTTTAAACATGCTCCGATATACCAATCTGGAATTTTTGCTGCTTTCATCTCAGTTTGATAATCATCTGAGATACCTTTTCCTTTTCGAACACCTTCCATAATATTAAAAGCGCTACCAGCTTCCATACCCATATGAATAAGCCCCATCATGATATCATCACGACAGCCAATAACTTCCGGCATCGTGATTGTTCCATTAGAAATAAGTTCTTCAGCGTTTCCCAACCACACATCTGTACCATGTGATAGACCAGAAATTTTTAATAGTTCAGCAAATGTTTTAGGTTTTGTTTCTTCTAGCATCCCTCGAACAAATCTCGTTCCGAATTCCGGAATACCTAATGTACCTGTTTTTGAGAAAATTTCGTCGCTAGTAACACCAAGTACTTCAGGCCCTTGGAATATTTGCATAACGCCCTTATCATCCGTAGGGATTGTTTTTGGGTCAACTCCTGATAAATCTTGTAACATTCTAATCATGGTTGGATCATCATGACCCAAAATATCTAATTTCAAGATATTATCGTGGATAGAATGGAAATCAAAATGGGTTGTTTTCCATTCGGAAGTTGAGTCATCTGCTGGATACTGGATAGGTGAAAAATCATAAACATCCATATAGTTAGGGACAACTAAGATACCACCAGGATGTTGACCGGTCGTCCGTTTAACGCCAGTTGACCCCTTAGCAAGTCGATCTATCTCCGCATTTCTAAACGTTGCTCCAGTATCACGTTCATAACCCTTAACATAACCATAAGCCGTTTTATCTGCAACAGTACCAATTGTTCCTGCACGGAAAACATAATCTTCCCCAAATAAAACTTTCGTATAATTATGCGCAATTGCTTGATAATCACCCGAAAAATTCAAATCAATATCAGGAACTTTATCACCATAAAATCCAAGAAAAGTTTCAAATGGAATATCATGTCCATCTTTATCTAATGGTGTACCACATTTGGGACAGTCTTGGTCTGGTAAATCAAATCCAGACCCATATTCACCTTTTTCATAAAAATGTGTATATTTACATTTAGGGCATCGATAATGAGGTGGTAATGGATTAATTTCTGTTATTCCAGTCATTGTTGCAACAAGACTTGACCCAACAGATCCACGGGACCCTACTAAATAACCATCTTTGTTAGATTTATGAACTAATTTTTGTGAAATTAAATAAATAACTGAAAATTCATTATCAATGATACTTGTCAATTCTTTATCAAGACGTTTAACCACAGTTTCAGGTAACTCTTCTCCATAAAGTTCATGAGCGCGATTATAGGTTAATTGTTTAATTTCTTCTTCAGAGCCATCAATTTTCGGTGCATATAATCGATCTTTAACTGGAGAAATGTCATCATCAATCATATTAGCGATTAAATTCGTATTTGTAACAACGATTTCTTTAGCAACATCCGCACCTAAAAATTGGAATCCTTCCAACATTTCATTCGTTGTTCTAAAATGTGCATCAGGTAAAATAGAACGATTTAACGGATTAGCACCACCCATTGAATTAACAAGAATTTTACGATAAATACTATCTTCAGGGTTCATATAATGAACATCTCCAGTCGCAACAACCGGCTTATCCATTTCGTGTCCTAAATCAACCATATTTTGTAAAATTTCCTCTAAATTTTGATTATCCTTAATTAATTCTTGATGGATTAGAGGTTCATATAATGCTTTAGGCTGAATTTCTAAGTAATCATAAAACTTAGCCTTTTCTTTAGCCTCTTCCATCCCTTTTTGCATCATTGCTGTAAATACTTCACCTGAGTCACACGCTGAACCAACGATAATACCTTCACGATATTTATTTAACTCACTTCGAGGGATGCGGGGCATCCGATAAAAATAATCTATCATCGAAGTTGAAACTAATTTAAACATATTTTTAAGTCCGGCTTGAGTTGTCGCAAGTAACGTAACATGGAATGGACGTGCTTGTTTGTAAGCATCATGCTCACCCATATGATCATTCAATTGAACATGTGACGTTATTTCAAATCGTTCCTTAGCATCTTTAATAAAGATATTACACAAAAGACCAGTTGTCTCAGCATCATAAATAGCGCGATGATGATGTTCCAAGTTAACATTGAATTTTTTGGAAAGTGTATTTAATCTAAACCCTTTTAATTCGGGATGTAAAAATCTTGCTAACGTTAACGTATCAATGATTGGATTTTGCATAGGTTCCATGCCATGACGTTCATATCCAGTATTCATAAAGCCAATATCAAAACTAGCATTATGGGCAACTAGAATACTACCTTCTGAAAATTCTCTAAATAATTTAAAAACTTCTTCTTCAGATTTTGATCCATGAACCATTTCATCCGTAATTGAGGTTAAATTAGTTGTTGTTTCAGATAAATGATGTCCTGGATCAATAAATTCATCAAATTCTTCAATGACATTTCCCTTTGTCATTTTAACAGCAGCTAATTCAATAACTTTATCAAATCGAGCAGATAAACCCGTTGTTTCCGTATCAAAAGTAACATAAGTGGCTTCTTCTAGATTTACATCCTTATCATTAAAAGCAATTGGAATACCATCATCAACAACGTTAGCCTCAACACCGTACAAAATTTTAATATTATTTTTCTTTCCAGCAGAATGAGCCTCAGGAAAACTTTGTAAGGTAGAATGATCCGTAATCGCAATTGCTTTTTGTCCCCATTTACTGGCTTGCTGTACATAATCCGTAATTGAATTTGTGGCATCCATTTGACTCATATTTGAGTGTAAATGTAATTCAACACGTCGTTCATCATCTGGAGCTGTTTCTTGACGGCTTGGGTGGTCGACTTGATTAATATCGTAAGCATTCACCACTAGATCTCGCATAAAATTATCTTCTTGTACTGCACCACGAACTCTGACCCATTCTTTTTCTTGAATAGCAGCAAACATCGCTTCGTCTTCTTCATTACGAGAGAATTTTTTTACGGTCATGGATGAACTATAATCCGTCATTTTAATGATCATTAATTGTCTTTCAGACTTAAGCGTCCGGATTTCCTTAGAGAAAATATATCCCTCAATAATAACCGAGCGTTCCTCTTCAATGATTTCAACCATCCGTTTTGCAGGCTCTTTTGTACTAATCTTTTTACCCATTTGAACAGGTCCATTAATTACAGTTTGAGAATCAGTCTTTTTCTTTTCATTTTGTTTCTGAATAGTTTCTGTTGCCTTCTGCATCATTATGGCATCTTGAGATTCTTTTCGCTGTCTAATTTCTTCTATTTTTTCTTGTGATTTTGATTCATCTAATAATGTATTAATATTTATCTGTGGAAATCCGACCATTTGATACGCAGTTTCAATTGGTCCTAATGCTTGACCTGTTAAGAACGTTTTTACAATTTCATTTTCAGCCATTAACATCACTCGTCTATCATCAAGATAAGGGACGTTCCCATGAAAAAGTTCTTGTACTAGCGAAGAATTAGCTTCACTATTTTTAACTGCCCATGTCCAATAATCGCCTAAAAGTTGGTTTGTTAATTCTGGTTGCTCAACTTGAACAGTTATTTTTGTTTTTGCAATATCTTTAAATGTAATTGCAATTTTATTTTCTAAGTCACTAAATAATGAAAATGGCAAAATTTTAGGGGCAACTAGCTTGAATTCCCATAGTTTTGACTTTTCATGAACAGTTACGGTTGAAATTTCAATTAAATCCAATATTTCACTATCTTGTTGGTCACTTGATTGAAAATTAATTTGTTCTAATAGTTTATTGAATAATTCTTTATTATTAAGCGACAAATGATTGACTCCTTTTCTAAAAATGAAAAAGAGACTGAGTCAAAATTTTCTTTTGAACTCAATCTTCTTTAACTAGTTTTGATTTTCTTCTTTTAATAAAATTGAGATAGAGCTCTCTAATTCGTCTTTCGTTACTTCAATCGTTTCACCATTTCTACGTAACTTCACTTCAACGATACCATCAGCAGCTTTCTTACCAACTGTAATTCGAACAGGTAATCCAATTAAATCTGAATCAGCAAATTTAACACCTGCACGTTCTTTACGATCATCAAGCAATACTTTGTAACCATTTTCAGTCATTTTTTTGTCAATTTCATTAGCTAGAGCCATTTGTTCATCATTTTTAGCATTAATTGGAATTACATGAACATCGTATGGTGCAATACTTCTAGGCCATACTAAACCATTTTCATCAGCTTGTTGCTCTGCAATGGCTGCAAGTAAACGACTAACGCCGATTCCATAACAACCTAATATCACAGGTTTTTCGCGGCCATTATCATCTAAGATATTAGCGCCCAATGCCTCAGAATATCGTGTTCCAATTTTGAAGATATGACCAATTTCAATCCCCTTAGTAAATTTCAATTCGCCTTCCCCTTCAGGTGAAGTTTCACCTTCTTGAGCCAAACGTAAATCTACAAATTTATCTACTCGGTAATCACGATCAATATTTGCGTTAAATAAATGAGAACCAGTCGTATTTGCACCAACGACCGCATTTATCATTCCCTTAATTCCTTCGTCGGCAACAATTGTTACGTCTTCTGTAACACCAACAGGTCCAAGTGAACCAAACTCTGCACCCAACACTTCAGTAACATCTGAATCAGTTGCCATACGTAAAAAATCAGCGCCTAATGTGTTTTTTAATTTAATTTCATTCAAAATATCATTTCCGCGCATTAAAACCATCACTGGTTTTTCATCAGCCATAAATAATAATGATTTTATTAAATTTTCACTTGCTGTATCAATAAATTTAGCCAACTCATCAATTGTTTTAATATTTGGTGTTTCAATTTTTTCAATATCTTTAATCGCTTCATGTGAATTCTTATATGTTTTCAAACTTTTTGCCATTTCTAAATTAGCTGCATAATCGCTCTTATCAGAATAAACGATTGTATCTTCACCAATATCAGAAATTGCCATAAATTCTTTTGAATCATTACCGCCCATTGCACCTGCATCACCAATAATACTTCTAAAATTAAGACCACAGCGTTCAAAAATATTTTGATATGCACGATTCATTTTTTGATAAGTATCATTTAAACTTTCTTCATCCGCATGGAATGAATAAGCATCTTTCATTAAAAATTCACGGCCTCTTAATATACCAAAACGAGGTCTATTTTCATCACGATATTTTTGTTGTATTTGGAACATTGTCAGTGGTAATTTTTTATATGATTTGATTTCATCACGAATTAAAGAAGTAAATGTTTCTTCATGAGTTGGTCCTAAAATAAATTTTCTATCATGTCGATCTTTTAATTTAAAAAGTGTATCACCATAGGTTTCATAACGACCTGTTTCTTCCCATAATTCAGCAGGAATAACGGCAGGTACAAGCATTTCAACCGCTCCAATTGCTTCCATTTCTTCGCGAATAATTGTTTCAATTTTTCTAATAACGGAGAAAGCTAATGGTAAATAACTGTACATTCCGGCTGAAACTTGTCGAATATATCCAGCTCGTAACATCATTTGATGACTGATAACCTCAGCATCGCTTGGAACTTCCTTCATTGTTGGTATTAATAATTGTGATTGTTTCATACTATTTTATTCTCCTTTTTCATTTAAAAGAAATAACGCTGAATATCATTCCATGTGACTAATATCATCAATATCATTAAAAATGCAAATCCAACTAATGTAATAACACCTTCTTTTTCAGGTGAAATTGGTTTGCCACGAATTCCTTCGATAATATTTAGTACTAATTTTCCACCATCTAAAGCTGGAATTGGTAATAAATTCACAATTCCTAAGTTAATTGATAAGAATGCAAGCAATGACACAACACTCGCCAACCCATAACTTGCTGCATTTGAAGTCACTGCATAAATTGCAACCGGACCACCAAAATCATTTAAGCTGACACCTTTAGTAAACATCCCTACTAATACAGCCACAATACTAGCCACGACACTCCATGATTGCGTAAACCCATAAGTAATTTTATTGATAAATGAGTGATCCATTTTAACTGTAATACCAATTTTACCGATCTTTGTTGAGTCTGTTTTACTTGATTCAGGTGTAATAACGATTGATTCTGTTTTACCGTTCCTTATTACTTTTAAGTCAGTTTTTTTATCAGGACGACTGCTAATCGCTGTCGTTAATTCAGTCCAGTTTGTTGTCTTTTTATCAGATACAGCTACAATTTTATCATTTGCTTTTAACCCCGCCCTTTGAGCCGCAGAATTCTCTTGAATTGTACCAATTTGATTCAAATTGGTTGCAACGCCACCTTGCATAAAAGCAAGTAGTATAAATGCAACAATAGCTAATAAAAAGTTATTCATCGGTCCAGCAAAATTCGTTAAAATTCGATTCCAAAGCGTAGCTGATTGAAATTGAACATCTTCAGGAGCGATTTGAATTTCTGTGCCATCTTTTTCAATTATTAACGCATCATGATCAACATTATATTTTTTTACTATCTCTTCATTACCATTTTCATATCCTGTAATCCAGAGTTCTTTTTGCAAATCACTATCTAGGTATTCGATTGGGATACCATTATACAGCGTTGTTTTTTTACTCGTATTAATCTTTGTAACCTTATTATTACTATCCAGTATTAAACTCATAGGCATACCAGGTTTTAAATCTTCATCTTCATCATCAGCGATTCCCGCCATTCTAACATATCCACCAAGAGGTAATATTCTTAAAGTGTACGTTGTACTACCTCTATGGAATGAAAGTATTTTTGGCCCCATACCAATTGAAAATTCACGAACTAAAATTCCAGCACGTTTTGCAAAATAGTAATGACCAAATTCATGAATCACAACTAAAATTCCAAAAACGATAATAAATGTAATAATCGTTTTAATCATGTGAATCCTCCCCCTTTAATTTATTACATTAACCCAAATAAATGCATAATTGGCCATACAAATATTAAACTATCAAATCGATCTAAAATACCACCATGTCCAGGTAGAATACGTCCAGAATCTTTTACACCATAGAAACGTTTAAACGCGGACTCAACTAAATCACCGCATTGTCCAAATACCGAAAGGATTAACGTAATCAAAATCATTATAGGAAAAGAATGATTTTGTGGGAAGAAGTAAATAAAGATACTTCCTAACAGTGTAGCCATTAATGTTCCACCAATTGAACCTTCCCATGTTTTATTTGGACTAATATGTGGTGCTAATTTATTTTTACCAAACTTACGTCCAAACATGTAAGCACCTGTATCTGTTGTCCAGATAACAATTAAAATATATGCTAATGTCATTAATCCGTTAAAATCGTTGCCTCTTGCCGCAATAAAATAATGAAATCCCATCCCGACATATAAAGAACTTAAGACAAAAACACCAGCATCATCAAATGAAAAACGATTTTTTGAAGTAACCATATACATTAATAGAAGTGCAACAAGAAAATAAAATACATTTACAGAAGAAATGTGAGCTGGTAAAAATTTAAACCACTTATCTGGTGCAATCACAGTTATTGTCATTAAGATACCAAAAGTAGCCTCTGGTGATATCAATAATTTTTTCTTCATTACAAATACTTCCGAAATACCAATGCATCCTAAAATTAAAGCAAATATCTGCAATGGTAGTCCACCAATAATAACCAATGGTATGAAAATACAGAGAGCCACAATTGCCGTAATTACGCGCTGTCTCATAAAAATTCTCCTATTCTTTTATACCACCGAAACGGCGGTCTCTTTTTTGATAATTTAGTATTGCATCTTTTAATGCATCTTCAGAAAAATCAGGCCATAATGTATCAGTAAACACTAATTCACTATAAGCAATTTGCCATAATAAGAAATTAGATATTCTTTCTTCACCACTAGTTCTGATTAGTAATTCCGGATCATTATAAGGTGCTAAATTACTAGTCATTAAATACTGGTCAATTGTTTTATCTGTTATCTCTTCAACGCTTAGTTTACCATTAGAGGTATCAGTTGCAATATTTTTGATAGCCGTCACAATCTCTGCTCGCCCACCATAATTTAATGCAAAATTAAGAACCATCCCTGTATTATCTTTAGTATCTTCCACTGCATTTTGAACAGCTAATTTTGTTTCATTTGGAAGCTGATCAATGTAGCCCATAACATTAACTTTTACATTCTTTTCAATTAATTCTGGTACAAACTTATCAAAAAAAGTACCCGGTAAACTCATCAGGTAATTAACTTCTGTTTCGGGCCGTTTCCAATTTTCAGTAGAAAATGCGTAAAGTGTTAAAACTTTAATCCCTAAATCACTTGCAGCCATAGTTACTGTTTTTACAGTATCCATACCGGTTTTATGTCCCGCAATTCTAGGTAAATGCCTTTTTTTTGCCCAACGTCCATTACCATCCATTATAACAGCAACATGTTTAGGAATTCTTTCCATATCCAATTGGATTAATTCATTTGTTTTATTTTTTTTAAAATTAAAAGCCATATTGTACCTCCAAGAATAGTTACATGTTCTATTGTAGCAAAAAAACAGGCACAAAACGACGCCTGTCTTAAAATAAAGCTATTTATTTAAACTGCTAAAATTTCTTTTTCTTTATCTGCTTGAATATTATCAATATTTTTAATTGATGCATTCGTCACATCTTGAGCTTGTTTTTCTAAATCTCGTAAATCATCTTCGGTTAAATCACCATTTTTTTCTGATTTTTTCAAGGCATCAACTGCATCACGTCTGATATTACGAATAATAACTTTAGCATTTTCTGCTTCAGCTTTAACGTCTTTAGCTAATTCCTTACGACGTTCTTCTGTTAATTGAGGAATAACTAATCGAATTGCTGATCCATCATTCGAAGGGCTAATTCCTAAATCAGCAACTAATAAACCATGTTCAATATCCTTCAAAGCACTTTTATCAAATGGCGTAATTAAAAGTACGCGAGCTTCTGGTACTGAAATTTGTGCAACTTGATTAAGTGGCGTTGGTGCACCATAATAATCTACTGTCACATTATTCAATAAACTAGCATTAGCTCGACCAGCCCGAATATTACCAAGATTTTTTTGAAGTGAAACCTCTGCTTTTGACATTTTATCTTGAGCATCAACTAATATAGGTTCTGTTATTTTCATTTATTTTCCCCTAACGGTTGTTCCGATGGTTTCACCGAGAACAACTTTTTTTATATTTCCTGGTTCGTTCAAATTAAATACGACTAACGGAATATCATTATCCATCGATAATGTACTTGCAGTTGTATCCATAACTTGTAAGTTTTTATTAATTATATCTAAATGTGTTAATTCTTCATATTTTGTTGCTGAGTCATCCTTTTGAGGATCAGCAGAATAGACACCATCTACGCCATTTTTTGCCATCAATATAACATCAGCATTAATTTCTGCAGCTCTTAACGCTGAAGTTGTATCTGTTGAGAAATATGGTGAACCCGTACCCGCAGCAAAAATAACAACGCGACCTTTTTCAAGATGACGAACAGCTTTACGGCGAATATAGGGTTCTGCAATTTGGCGCATTTCAATAGCTGTTTGAACTCGAGTTGGGACACCTACAGACTCAAGATTATCTTGCAATGCTAGTGCATTCATAACTGTTCCTAGCATCCCTATATAATCTGCCTGCGCACGTTCCATACCCATTGCGGCTCCAGCTTCACCACGCCACATATTACCACCACCAACAACGATAGCGACTTCAACACCCATTTCTTGAATTTCTTTTAATTCTTCAGCAACTTTTCTAATTACAGGTGGATTAATACCAAATCCTTGTTCTCCGGCTAATGCTTCACCGCTTAACTTCAACATAACGCGTCGATACTTAACATCTGACATCCAATGTTCCTCCTACAATCTATTTACAATTATTTTACCATATTTTAGGTATAATTAATAATTCAATTTATATCAAAATAAATTTATTAAAAAAAGTTTGTGCTTAAAGCACAAACTTTTGGATTGTAGAAAATTATTTAATTTGGCCCATAACTTCGTCTACAAAATTATTTTCTTTCTTTTCAAGACCTTCTCCAACTTCATAACGGATAAATAATTTAACTTTTCCACCCTTAGAAGCAACATACTTAGCAACTGTCATGTCAGGATCTTTAACAAAATCTTGATCATCTAAGCTAATATCAGCTAGATATTTATTTAAACGACCCTCAACCATTTTTTCAATGATATTTGCTGGTTTGCCTTCATTAGCAGCTTCTTTAGAAAGTACTTCTTTTTCATGTGCCAATTCATCAGCAGGTACTTGTTCACGAGATACATACTTAGGATTAATTGCAGCAACATGCATAGCAACATCTTTAGCAGTTGATTCATCAGCATCTGTAACGACAACAAGTGTTGAAATTGAGCCACCCATATGTGAGTATGATCCAAAACTTTCATTATCAGTTTTTTCTACTAATTCAAAACGACGTAATGAAATTTTTTCACCAATTACTTGTGTTGCTTCAATTAAATCATCATTAATTGTGCCACGGTCTGTTTTAATTGTAAGTGCTTCTTCAACATCTTTAGGATGTGCTTCAGCAATTTTAGTAGCAATCAATTTAACAAGTGTTTTGAATTGTTCGTTTTGAGCAACGAAATCAGTTTCTGCGTTAACTTCAACAATAGCTGCAAAGTTACCAGAGAATTGAACATCAGATAGACCTTCAGCAGCAACACGGTCACTTTTTTTAGCAGCCTTTGCCATACCTTTTTCGCGGAGGAAATCGATTGCTTTTTGCATATCACCGTCAACTTCAACGAGTGCTTTTTTTGCGTCCATCATACCGACACCAGTTGTATCACGTAATTCTTTAACTTGAGAAGCAGAAATTTTTGCCATTTGAATGGCCTCCTTGTTTAAATAATTTAATTGATTTTATATCTAAAAAAACTGCCTCAAAAGAAAGGGCCATTACAGTACCTAATTTTGAGACAGCCTAATTTATTTACTATTCAGCAGTTTTTTTATCATTTCCGCCTTCAACAGCTTCAACGATATCTTCGATTGAATCTACTTTTTCGTCAGCCTTTTTGAAAGAAGCTTCATTCACTTCTTCTTTACCTTGATTAGTTTCAATAATAGCATCAGCCATTTTTGCAGTAATCAAACGTACAGCACGAATTGCATCATCATTTGAAGGGATTTTTACATCAATTTCATCTGGATCACTATTTGTATCAACCATAGCGATGATAGGAATATTCAATTTTTGAGCTTCCTTAACAGCGATACGTTCTTTACGAGGATCAACAATGAATAATACATCAGGGATGCGAGGCATATCTTCAATACCACCCAAGAATTTTTCAAGACGATCTCTACGTTTAATTAATAAAGAAACTTCTTTTTTAGGAAGAAGATCAAATGTGCCATCTTCTGACATTTTTTTGATTTCTTTAAGACGTTTGATACGTTTTTGAATTGTGTTCCAGTTAGTTAAAGTTCCACCTAACCAACGATGGTTAACAAAGTATTGTCCAGCACGAGTTGCTTCTTCTTCAATAGCATCTTGTGCTTGTTTCTTTGTACCAACAAAAAGAACAACACCATCATCTTCAGCAGCTTTTTTCATTGATGCATAAGCAGCATCAACTAATTTAACTGTTTTTTGTAAATCAATGATATAAATACCATTTCTTTCAGTAAAGATGTATGGTTTCATCTTTGGGTTCCAGCGACGTGTTTGATGTCCAAAATGAACACCGGCTTCGAGCAATTGTTTCATACTAATAACAGCCATAATGTAGTGCCTCCGAGTAAAAGTTTTATTTTCCTCCCAAGTGTTCAACTGTGCTAAGACTCTCCCGAGCACCCTCAGTCACATCCCACAAGGTGTGAATTGATGTTTTAACATCGTCTTTAAGTATACAAAATCTAAAATTAGAACACAAGTCTTATTTTTAATTATTTAACTTCTGTTTCCACAACGCCTGTTGTTAAAAATTGATAAGCACTATTCAAAGCAATTTCAACCATATTTTTAACTGCAGTTTCAGTATAGAATGCAATATGAGGTGTTAAAATAACATTTACCATATCTAAAAGTTCATTAAATAATGGATCTTCAATAGATGAGTCCGTTAAATCATGATTAAATATTGGATTTTCGAATTCATACGTATCTAAAGCTGCTCCACCAACTTGTCCTGATTTTAATGCGTCAATTAAATCTTCAGTATTAATTAACGTTCCACGGGCTGTATTTACAATCAGAACTCCGTGTTTCATTTTTTCAAATGAATCTCGATTAAGCATGTGTTCATTCTCTTTTGTAGCTGGCGTATGTAATGTAATAACGTCTGCTTGTTCGAACAACTCATCTAATGTATCAACATAAATACCACTCTTTTTTAATTCAGCATTTGGATAGACATCGTATGCAATAACTTTTGCACCGAATCCTTTGTAAATGTCCATTGCAACCCGGCCAATACGTCCAGTTCCAATAACACCCACGGTTAAGCTTCTCAACTCGCGTGAAATATTTGGAGCCCAACGATAGTCTTGATTTTTAATTTTTAAATTAAATTCTGGTGTTCTTCTTAAGAGTTGCATCAATTGTGTCACAGAAAATTCAGCAATCGCGTTAGGTGAATACGCTGGGACATTTGTCACCGTCACACCGTATTTTTTAGCTGCAACTAAATCAATATTATCAACCCCGACATTTCTAACAGAAAGAATCTTAATATTCATCTCTTTCATTTTAGAAAATAATGTTTCGTTATAAGGGATTGTTTGCAATGCAATAATACCATCAAATCCATCCGCTTGCTGTATCGTTTCATTCGTTAATAAATCTTGAGTAATTTCAACATCAACTTGATTGTCATCAGACCATTGATTACCAAATCCAACTTCATCTTTTCTCATACCGAACGCAATTAGTTTCATAATACAAAATCCTCCATTTTCTGACTAATTTTATTTAAATTTAACTTCTTTATCAGAATGTCCTGTTTCTATTAAGTCTTTACTTGCATTCAAAGCATCTATAACCATATTCCTGACAGCAGGCTCTGTATAGAACGCTGTGTGTGGGGTAATTAACACATTCTCACGTTGCAATAAGTTTTTAAAAGTACCATTTACTTGTGATTCTGTTAATTCTTTATTGAAATAATCAGTCTCATTTTCAAGTGTATCTAATGCGGCACCGGCTACTTTCCCTGAATCTAGCGCTCTTATCAGTGCATCGGTGTCAATCAATGTTCCTCTGGCCATATTCAAAATATGCACACCATTTTGCATTTTACTAAATGCTTCGTCATCTAATAAATGATAATTATCTTCAGTAGCAGGGCTATGAATTGTGATAACTGTTGATTTTGCATATAGCTCATCTAATGTATCAACATAGATTCCTTCTTCTTTCAAAGCAGGATTTTGATAAATATCATATCCAATAATTTTTGCACCAAATGCTTTAAAAATTTTAATGGCTGTTTGCCCAATTCTTCCTGTACCAATCACACCAACTGTTTGTGTGCGGATTTCTTTAGAGATATCGGGTTCCCAAGTGAAATCGTTATTCTTCATTTTACGATTAAATTGTGGTGTTTTTCTAAATAACTCCAACAATTTAGCTACAGATAGCTCCGCAACAGCACTTGGAGAATAAGATGGCACATTCGTCACAATCAATCCATACTTATTAACTGCATCCCCATCAACGTTATCCACACCAGTATTACGAATCGATAAATAATTAATATTTAAATCATGAATTTTTTTAATTAATTCAGGTGTATAGTCCTTTTGTTGGTAGGCAACGATAGCGTCATAATTTTCTGCTAATTGAACTGTTTTTTCGTCTAATAATTCATTAACAGTTTTTATTTTAATTTGATTATCTTTTTCCCATTCTTGGACATACAATAATTCATCTTCTCGGATACCATACGCAATGATTTTCATAATGTTATACCTCTTTATTTTAAAATTTATACTTTCATTATATCATTTGAAATCTTTTTATACATTATTTCAGATTTCAACTGATTGCTTTTTTAAATAAGCAATTTTTTTATCTCTTGATTGGTGTTTGAAAGCATATTCTTTCTTTAATGCTTCAGATTTCGTTTCAAATGATTCCTGCAAAATCATTTTCAAAGGCCGTCTACTAGCTAATTTTGTGTACTTTGCACCTTTCCCTGCATTATGCGTTGCAAGTCTTTTTTCGGGATCCGTTGTAAATCCGCCGTATAGTGTATTATCAGCGCACAGTAATACATAGAAATAATATTTTTTTTCATCTTCCATAAACAATCTCCTGAACCATTTGTGTGTACTCATCATCGTTACCATAAACAACAATAGGAGGCATAATCCTAATTCCTGCTGCATTGCCATCCTTAATTGCTTCAATTAGGACCATGTTAGCCTCTTTTCCCTCTTTTGGATGAACAAATTGGATTTTTTTAGGCGCCAACCGATGATTAACCATTTTACTTAGAATTTCAGGCAATCGATCAGGACGGTGTACGAAAAAAGTTTTCCCCTTCATTTTCAATAAACCGCTAGTAATTTCTAGAATACTATCTAAATTAGTTGTAATTTCATGTCGTGCAATTGCTAAATACTTGTTAGGATTCTGAGAAGATTGTGGCGTATTTGGAAAATAAGGTGGATTACACAATACGGTATCAATTGAGTCTTTTTCTAGATAATCAAACGTGTTGATTAAATCTGTTTGCTTAACTTGTACTTGATTTTCCAAGTGATTCAATTCAATACTTCTATTTGCCATATCAGCTAATTTTTCTTGAAGTTCAATCTGATAAATTTGACCCTTTGTTTTTTGACTAACAAATAACCCGACTGCACCATTGCCCGCACATAAATCAACTATTTTAGTTGATTCTTTTCTTGAAACATCTGCAAAATGGGCTAATAAAACAGCATCCAGTGAAAAAGAAAAAACATCTGAACTCTGAATGATTTTAATTTGATTTGAGTATAATTGGTCAATACGTTCATTGTTATTAAGTGAAACCATTTTTCATTACCCATTTTCTATAATTTTTTTTAAACTTGCAACTTTTAATTTAATTAGTCATACTTACCATACAAAGTTTAAAATTTGAAAGGATTGTTGCCACATGTTTTATTCATTTGCACGAGGTATTGTACGAGTACTTTTATTCTTAATCAATGGGAATGCCCACTATATTAATAAAGAAAAACTACCTGAAGGATCGTATATTTTAGTAGGTCCACACCGAACTTGGTTTGACCCCCTTTACTTTGCCTTAGCTGGTAGTCCTAAAAAGTTTTCATTTATGGCAAAAAAAGAACTATTTGTAAATCCAATTTTACGCTATATCTTAATTCATGCCAATGCTTTTCCAGTTGATCGAGAAAATCCAGGTCCATCAACAATTAAAACGCCAGTTAAATTTTTAAAAAAAGGCGAATTATCATTAATTATGTTTCCCTCAGGTACCCGACATTCCGAGGAATTAAAAGGTGGTTCACTCTTAATTGCTCGAATGGCACAGGTACCCCTAGTTCCAGCAGTCTATCAAGGTCCATTAACCTTAAAGCAACTTTTCAGTAGAAAAAGAGTAACCGTTTCATTCGGTGATCCAATCTATTTAGACAAAAAAACAAAATTGACTGATGAGGTCCAAACAGAAATGGACACCCAA
This sequence comes from Dellaglioa sp. CoH-57-MRSF-20, assembly GCF_056781955.1. Next base: position 15,980 of record NZ_JBXAXV010000002.1, on the reverse strand, counting down.
TTAATGGCTGCATTTCAAAAATTAGATACTGAAATTAATCCCAATTTTAAATATGTTGATCCCCATAAAAGTAAAAATAATAATTAAATTCCAAAAAAAATACTGGTAGGAAATCATATTGATTTTCTACCAGTATTTTTATTTAAAATTAAACTTAATCATCTGATATATTTTGTAAACTATACATGTCAGCGTATTTACCATTTAATTTTAGTAATTCTTCATGTGTTCCTCGTTCAACAATTTGACCCTTATCCAACACTAGAATTTGGTTAGCGTCAACAATAGTTGACAGTCTGTGTGCGATAACAAGCGTCGTTCTATTTTGTCTCATTTGTTTTAACCCATCTTGTATAAGTTGTTCCGTCTCCGTATCAATATTAGCTGTAGCTTCATCCAATATTAAAATTTTGGGATTAGTTACAATCGTTCTCGCAAATGAAATCAATTGCTTTTCACCAGCGGAGTATGTTGCCCCTCGTTCAACAACTTTCGTTTGATACTGCCGAGGTAATTTATCAATAAATTGATCAGCATGAACAAATTTAGCAGCTTTTTCAATTTGTTCATCAGTAATATCTTGATTAAACATTCTAATATTTGAAGCAACATTACCATAAAATAAAAATGAATCTTGTAATACAAGCCCCATTTTTTTACGTAACTCTTCTGTCGAATATTTTTTAATATCTAAACCATCAATTAAAATTTGCCCTTCTTCAAAATCATAAAATCTCATCAAAATATTGATGGTTGAACTTTTACCACTACCCGTGTGTCCAACGAAAGCAAGTGTTTCACCAGGTTGTACCGTAAATGATATATTCTTTAAAACAGCATTCTCATCATCATAAGAAAAAGTAACATTTTTGAATTCAATTTTACCTTCAGTAATTGTGGCTCCTGCCACGGGTGTTTGTTGTGGTTCTATTGTTTGGTCATCAAGAACACTAATGATTCGGCTACCTGCAACGATTCCATCTTGGAAAGTTGTCAAATAATCCATTAAGTTTGTCATGGGATTGAAGAAATTTTGTAAATATGTTAGAAATGCATATACCATTCCTGCTTCAACAAAATGATCTAAACTGCTAATTCCAAATAACCCAAGTGTCATTACTACAGCCAATGCATAAAATAAACTAATAATTGGTGAAAGTAACAATGAATTAGTTCGAATCATTTCAAATCTTTTTTTCAAATAAAGTTCATTAGTGTCCTCAAATTCGCCTTCAATCCGTTTTTCTTGGCGAAATTGTTGAATCACATTTATTCCAACGATAGATTCATTTAATTTAGTATTTAATCGACTCAAATATTCTCTCATTTGTCGATAAACCTTTGAACTAAACCGTTGGTAATACCATGTTGTTATTAGTAAAATTGGTATAAAAATCAACGTTACCAATGCAATCTGTGGCTTGGCAATATACATTGCTACAAAAGCAGAGATAAGTGAAAATACACCAACGATTAATGTCATAAATAGCGTCCAAAAATCTGCTAATGTCATCGTATCATTAGTAACCCTAGAAACAACAGCTCCAGCCGGTGTCTTATCAAAGTAACGCATCCCTAACGTGTGAATTTTTTTAAAAAGAATGACACGTATTTTTTCTAATGTTTTTTCTGCACCCATTGAGTACAAATACATTTGAATGAATTGAGTAATTGCTTTTAAAATTACACCGATAAAGTAAAGACCCGCAAATAAAAACATAATATTTAGTGGTGTTGATTTCGATTGAAGATAGTTATCCATATAATACTGTAAAAGAAGAGGTAGTAATATATTAATTCCACTTAATATGGCCGCAAATAAAATTGCGATTAAAAAATCGGCTTTAAAATCTTTTGTATAGGGCAACAATCTTTTAATAACTGTTCTTTGTTCTTTACCGCTCAGTTCTTTTTGCCAGCTAGATTTAGGCTTTTCACTCATTAATTTCATCTCCCTCTAACTTGCTTTCAAGTTGTTGTTTAGTTGTCATTTGATAGTACCAACCTTTTGATGTCATTAACGTATCATGCTGTCCTCGCTCAATAATTGTTCCACCATCAATTACGATAATTTCATCTGCATCTTTTACACTACTCATACGGCTTGCAGAAATAATAGTTGTTTTATTTTGACGTTTCTCTTTTAATCTAGTTAAAATAATAGATTCCGTTCTGGCATCAACTGCCGAAAGAGCATCATCCAAAATTAATAGCTCTGGATTAATTACAAGGGCACGAGCGATAGCTAAACGTTGCTTTTGGCCACCAGAGAGGGATATTCCTTGTTCTCCAACCTCTGTTTCATATTTTAGTGGTAATTCAGTGATATCACTATCCAAATCAGCATTAAATGCAGCCATTTCAACCTTTTCTTTTGTTAAATTCATATTAGCAAAACGTATATTATTTAAAATAGTTGTTGAAAATAAAAAGCTTTCCTGAGGAACGTAACCAATTGACTTCAGATACGTATCTAAGGCATACTCTTTAATATTTGAATTATTAACTGAAATCATTCCGTTGTATGCATCAAATTCACGAAGTATCAATTTCATAATCGTTGATTTGCCAGCACCCGTTTTTCCAACAATGCCAAGAGTTTGACCAGAACCAATTTCAAATTTAACATTATGCAAGCTTTCCCGATCATCATCTGGATAATTAAAATGCTGGACATCAAATTTAAAAGATCCCACCGGTAATTTATCTAACCCCTTTTCATTATCTACAATGCCACTTTTTTGATTTAATAATATTTGAACACGATCATAACTAGCATTTCCACGTTCAATAACATTAAATAATCGACCAATAGCAAACATCGGCCAAACAAGTAACGCAATATAACTTATAAATGAAATCAGTTGTCCAATTGAAATAACGTTGTTAGCCACATAGTATCCACCTAAAATGATAGTGCAAACATATGACAATCCAATAATTAAACTTGTTATTGGATCAAACAATGCATCCAATAAATTAACTTTTCTATTAATCTTGATAGTTTCTTCAACTTTTCCTTCAAAATCTTCAATATCTTCTTGTTCTTGTCCAAGAGTCTTAATCACTTTAATTCCGCTGACACTCTCTTGCGTTTTATTATTCAACGTTGAAAACGCTGCTTGAGATGTAGAGAAAGCAGTGTGTATTTTAGTTCCTAAATATCTAGCCATAACCGCCAATAAAGGTAACGGAATAATTGCTAAGATTGTTAAACGCCAATCTATTAAAAATATCATTGCAATTATAGTTGTCCCACCCGTGATAATTGAATCAGCAAAAGTTAGTATACCTGCACCAGCAACCTGCTGAATAGCTGTTAAATCATTCGTTGCATGTGCCATCAAATCGCCTGTTCTATTTTGCTGAAAAAAAGATTGATCCATTTGCATAAAATGTTTAAATAATCGAGTACGTAAAATTTTTTCAAGGCGAGCAGCGCTACCCCAAATATTGGTTCTCCAGATATATCTAAACAGATATTGCCCTAATGCAACAAAAACTAAGATACTAATCCAAATTGCTAACTTACTCACTGTTAGTTCATTTTCACTCATACTATCAACGATATTTCCAATAATTTTAGGTGGAATAATTTGGAAGATTGCCACTAAAATCAGAAAGAATACTGCGATTCCATACGATTTTTTTTCTTGTTTAAAAAACCATCCAAGTTTTCTAAATATAGTCATTCTAACTCCTCCTTTTTATAAAAAAAAACAAGCAAAGGAAATCCTTGCCTGTTCATAAAATATTAAATTATTTTTTTTGCGAACTATTTTTTGCTTGTGCATTCATAGATGACATCATCTGATGTAATTTCTTTTCAGAAGGTTTTTGGCCCATTTGGACCATCATCATTCTTAACATATCTTCATTGATTGGTGGGTTCTTTTGTAAATATGTTTCCATATACTTACGAGCACCGAAAAATCCTCCGACAAGTCCAACTGCTAACGCAATAACGGCGATTAAAATCGTCATTCCCATTGACATAATTCAAGACCCCTTTCAATTCACTTCAATCACTAATTCTACACAATTTTCACATAAAAGAAAAGGTAAATCTATTCAAATTGGGAACTATTTTCTTAGTTATCTCGTAAACCTTTATCACGTTGAACTTTTTTTACTTTGTCAGGTGTTACTTCTTTACCTGTTTTATCATAAACCTGCATCATTTCAACTCGACTTCTAAAACTTTCTCTAAATAATGCAAGATACGTTTCACGAAGTTCTTTTCTTTCAGCTTCTTCAGCCTTTGTTAAACCTTCATCAGTTTTACTTTTTGCAGCTAATTCATTTATTCTTGGTGCTAAATCTTCTGGGATCATTTATTATCACTCCTTAAAATTTCACTCATAAGCATACCTGATAATATGATAAAAAACAATTATTCAAATTAACCGAACGTTTGTTTGCAACAACTACTTTCATATGCTACTATTAAAATAATAAATAATGATGATGAGGTGTACTAAATGACAAAAGCATCTGACAGCAAACAACTTGCAGTCTTGCGCTTTATTCATGAACGAGTGGACACGAAGGGTTATCCACCAACTGTTAGAGAAATTGGCGAAGCTGTTTCTCTATCATCTACTTCCACTGTTCATGGACACATTGCTCGACTTGAAAAAAAAGGATTACTAACTAAAGATCCCACCAAACCTAGGGCAATTGAACTTACACCACTTGGATTAGATGCGATTGGCGTTAATAGTCATGAAAATTTAATTCCAATGGTCGGGACCGTTACTGCTGGTGTACCCATTTTGGCTGTTGAACAGGTAACTGATTATTTCCCCCTCCCACCTGACTTTAATTCCTCAGATGATTTATTCATGTTAACAATTCGCGGAGAAAGCATGATTAATATTGGGATATTAAATGAAGATCAAGTTATTGTCAGAAAACAGTCAACTGCTGAAAATGGTGAAATTGTTATTGCAATGAATGAATTTGATGAGGCAACCTGTAAAAGATTTTTCAAAGAAGAAAATCATTTTCGTCTCCAACCCGAAAATGATTCAATGGAACCAATTATTTTAGATTCTGTCTCTATTTTAGGCAAAGTCATTGGACTCTATCGTCATTTTTAATGAACAAAGCAGAAAAAGCTACTAAATTAGTCAGACTAATCTAGTAGCTTTTTCTATTGAATAGAATATTGCCTTTGCATATTTTTGCTGCCTATTAAAATATATTTAGATTTATCATTACTGTAATCTAAATAAATATCTGCTCCATCATTTTTTAAATGATTTTGATACATATTCTCGTATAATTCAATAGAAACTTGAACACGTTCTTCTAAATTAATTTTCGGTAATTGACTCTTGAAATTATCTGTTAATGTACCAGAAAAGAATTCTCCAACTGCCCCTGAACCATAGCTATACATCCCTATTCTATCACCGGCCTCTAAATCATTACTATTTTCAAGTAAAGATATAAAGCTTAAATATAGTGAGCCAGTATATAAATTTCCAACCTGATTATTATACTTTTTAGCTGCCTCAAATTCTCGTTCTAATTCAATTTTTTTGCTATCTGTCGCTTCATTAAGGACTTCTCTTAAACCTTTAACACCAAGTTTTGTATATGGCAAATGATATAAAATAGCCTTAAAATCAGCAACAGTTAATCCTGTTTTATTTTTATACTCATTCCATGTTTGATTAAAAAAATCTAAATATACGTTCTGAGAAGTTTTACCGTCTACAAGTGCTTCGCTGTGATTTAATGGGCGCCAAAAATCCATAACATTTTCCGTTACAAATCCACTATCTGCATCTAATAAAAGTATTTTTGGGTTTTTCGTAATAATCATTGCGACAGCGCCGCCACCTTGTGTAGGTTCACCCGCAGTATTTAGACCATATCTAGCAATATCAGCACCAATGACTAAAACCTGACTATTTGGATTAAGCGACACATGTCCTTTTGCCAATTGAATAGCGGCCGTTGCTCCATAGCAAGCTTGCTTAATTTCGATTGATCTCACGTGTTTTAAGCCTAAAAGACCTGAAACGTAGGCTCCTGCCGACTTTGAATTATCAATACCGGATTCTGTTGCAAAAATAACAAAGTCAATTTTGTCTCTATTTTCGTTATCTATTAATAGATCTGCAGCATTTGCACCCATCGTCACCACGTCCTGTGTCGGCGGTATAACAGCCATTTTTGATTGGCCAATTCCAATTAAATATTTATTAGGATCTACATTTCTGACATTAGCTAATTCTGACATATCAACGTACTGATTCGATGTAAAAAAATTAATTCGATCAATTCCAATTTTCATTAATCTTCCAGCTTCCATTTATTATATTGTTTTTATTGTACTTGATGTCTCATTTGATGGCAAGATTTGGTATCACTGGTTTAAAAAGGTATCATTATTCAGTTTCAAATACTAAACCTAAATACTTTTATTACTACCCTAGAAATATCTTTATCAATAAACTATCACACTCGGCGAACAGATAAAATTTGGCAACGATTACAAGACTCATTGGTCGTATTGCACTTAATTGCACTTAATTGCACTTAATTCCCCTTGAATACTAATTATAGAATCACTTTATGTATTCTCTTGTAATTGTCCAGTTAGACGTATAAAATTTAACCATATATTTATACGAAAAAGGGGATTAATATGATTGCACAAACATTTTATTTAATTGTTTTAATTATTTGGGTGTCTATGATTGGGTTAACTATTTGGGATAAAGGTTTGACTAATTTTTTTAAATATATATTCACCCCTACAAAAATACCAAGACAAAATAGATTTAAACACCCTTTTTTGTCGTTTTTAGTTATTCAAGAAAAAGAACAAAAATTTTATTTTTATGCAGTAAGTTTTTTAATAGGTACAATTTTTGGTCTAATGTTTTTCCCCAGGTTCTTAATTTTAAGACTACTAACATTTAGCATTGCTTCATTACTGTTTTGTTATAGTTTTTTTTCATACCTAAAATTATTCCCTAAAAAAACAAAACTCTGGCAAATTGAATCGTATTTATTATTACTTATTACTACATTCATTTTTTATCTAATTAATTATATGAATTTGATTACACCACTAATGGAAACAACAGTTATTTTTACATTTATATTAGGTATTATTATCATTACCTTTAGTTCATTCTATTTATTAAAATTACTTTCATACATTGTTCAAAATAATTTTGCACATACTGTACAGGTTATTGCTGAATTTGCATTAAATATTTTCTATGAAGGTTTGCTTGTTGGAACTTCTTTAATAGGCGTTTTAGGAGGTGAATCAAAAGTTACCGAATTTGTCTCTAAGTTACCCAGTGTCCATGTTGTTGATCACTTAGTAGCTATTTCATATTATGGCTTGAGTGATTTTTTTGGAGACCCCATAAATTCTATTCAAAATGTTCAGTCATATCCAACAATAATTTTATATATTCATCTGCTAAGCTTATTATTTGGCGCAAGCTACACGTGGATATTTCTTGCTAACTTAATAAGCATTGATAATAATTAAATGAGTTTTGCAATTATATTAAAAAGTTGATATACTAAACAAAGTTATTTTGGAGAGTTGGCAGAGTGGTAATGCACCGGACTCGAAATCCGGCGAACGCTGTAATGGCGCGCGCAGGTTCAAATCCTGTACTCTCCTTTTTATATCATATTAAACCAAAATAAAAAAACACAAACGCCAGTTTAAAGGCATTTGTGTTTTTTATTTTGTATAAAAAGAGACTATAAAGCATTAAAACATCATATGACTTTGCACATATTTCGCACATTTTTATATACCTAACATTAAAAAAGCTTTAAGTGACTTTCTGAATTATAAAAAATCAGTATTATACCTGTATCTTGGACCCAAACTGATGTATATATAATTAATATTTCGCAAACAACCGTCTGTTCTTGGTAAAAGGAAGATAATATTCAAAAGCTCGTAGCTTAATTTAAAAATAAAAAGCTCTAGTATTGGACGAAAATCCAATACTAGAGCCTCATTTTATAAAATTATACAACAATAGCTATCATAAAGCTGTAATCATGAATTTAATAGTTCATTAAACTGAATATATCATAGTCTTTTATTTTTTGACGGCCCTTTAAATCATCTAATTCAATAAAAAAGGCAGTCCCTACAACAATACCACCTAATTGTTCAACTAATTCTATCGTCGCTGCAATCGTACCACCAGTTGCTAATAAATCATCTGTTACTAAAACCCTCTGTCCAGGTTGTACCGCATCCTTATGCATATATAGTGCAGATTCTCCGTACTCCAATGCATACTTGGCCTCAACGGTTTCTCGAGGTAACTTACCTTTTTTTCTAGCTGGTGCAAATCCTACACCTAGATCATAGGCCACTGGACATCCAACAATAAACCCTCTAGCTTCAGGGCCAACAATCATCTCAACATTTTTACTCTTGGCATATTCTACAATTTTATTTGTTGCTTCGCGGTATGCTGCTCCGTCTGCCATTAAGGGTGATATATCTCGAAAAACAACACCTTTTTCTGGGTAATCAGGAATTGCAGCAATATACTTTGTTAAATCTAATACCATTAATAAACGCTCCTTTAATCTTCTGTATTCAATTGTTCAAGTATCCACTTTTTAAGATCATTCTCTTTAGAGTAGACTAACTTATCTTCAGCTAATATTCGATTATTTCTTAGCTTATATTCAGAAGTATTTTTAATGTCCATTTTATTTGTTGTACTTTTTCCAGTCATTAATCCATCTTTTATTTTAACAAATTCCAACTCTAAAAACACCTTAATCATGAATATTAATAAATTTTTCTTTATTTTTAAAAAATCAGATAAGACGATTAGTTGATTATTAATATCAACATCTTTATGACTCATCACAAATTTATATAACTTTGCATACTGTTCTCTGGATGGCATACCATCTAAATAGGCACTGTTAGTCTTTAAAAATACTGCAATTATTTTCTGACTATCCGATAAACGTAATATTGTAGACATTTGTTCCAACGAGCTTGGGCAATCTACAAATATAATTGTTCTTTGATTATCAAAATCTGATACACTTTTTAGTTGATCAGCCTGCTTAAATATCTGTTTGTCTGATGAAAATTGTTTTACTTGGTCATAATTTTTTTTATTCCAGAATATAAACAAGCCTTCATTTTGAAATAAACTTTTATTCACGTGGTCAGTTCTTTCATCAATAATTACAAGCCCTTCAAATTTAATGTCCTGTACCATTAACTGTAAATTTGTTTTATTCATCCATACATTTTTTTCAATTTCACCGATTAATTTGATCTCATCTAAAGTATTCTTGAAATCATCAACATACTTTGCATTTGAAAATGAAATTCCACTAATTTTTTCTTTCTCACCAACAACTTCAAATTTTAAGTGAGTTCCTGTTTTACCAATAGCCTTAACATTTTGTATTGATTTATATTTAATTTCAAAAATCGGTTTTTCATTGTCTGTACCAAATGGTTTTAATTTTTCAATATCCTTATAAAAATCCAAAGTCAATTGATCTACATTTAGCTTTGCTACAACCACTTTGGCTGGCTTAACGTTCAATTGAATTCCTTGAGATACTGCTTCATTTTCCAAGTCTAATCTAAATCTTTCTAAGTTTTGAATGGGAAATGTTAATCCCACGGCCATATGATGTCCACCAAAATGAGATGTTAATTCTCTATGTTCATTAATTGCGTTATACAAATGAAATGTATCAATACTTCGACCGGATCCTTTTAAATAGCCCTTCTCTGTATCTTGGTTTAAAATAATTGTCGGTTTACCAGTTACTTCAACAACACGACTAGCAACGATACCTAATACACCTTCGTGCCAATTTTCACCTGTTATTACCAGTGTTTTCTTGTACTGATTATACTCTGCTGTAGCCTGTTTCAATGCTAGTTCTAATATATCTGCTACAATTTTTTGACGGCGTACATTTTCAGATTGAACAAAGTTTGCTATTTCCTGTGCTCGTTCATCGTCTAGACTAGTTAACAGTTCAACACCAATATTTGCATCACCTAATCGCCCAATTGCATTTAAACGCGGCGCAATACCAAAACCAATATCTTTTTCATCTACTGTTTCCTGTTTTACATTCGCAACTTCCATTAATGCAATCAATCCTGGCCGGAACGTTTGTTGTAAAACCTTCAGACCGAAACTTACAAGTGAACGATTTTCATCTGTCAGTGATACCAAATCTGCTACTGTACCGATTACCACTAAATCTAGTAATTCTTCTGAAATATCACCTGTTAATGCACTCGCAACTTTAAATGCCACACCAGCACCTGAAAGTTCTCCAAACGGATATTTTCCTTCAGGATGTCGAGGATGAATTATTGCATAAGCCTTTGGTAAAACATCTGGTAATTCATGATGATCGGTTACGATAACATCTATACCTTGAGATTGAGCAAATTCTATTGCTTCATTCCCTGATACACCATTATCAACAGTAATAATCAAATTAGTACCATTGTCTATTATTCTTTTATAAGCATCTACATTAGGTCCGTAACCATCTATAAATCGGTTAGGTATATAAGTTTCCACATCTGCGCCCATATCACTAAGTGTCTCAAACATGATTGAGGTACTCGTTAACCCATCAGCATCATAATCACCATAAACCGTTATTTTTTGATTTTTAACTATTGCTTGTTGAATTCGTTCAATTCCTTTACTCATATCATGCATAAGCATTGGATCGTGAATGTTTTCTGCTCCTACATTTAAAAAATCAGTAATAGCTTTTTCAGATGTAAGTCCGCGGCTCCATAGTAAAGATATCAATGAATGATCTAATTGAATATTTTCAAATATTTCATTAGGTATTTTGTCATTACTTAAATCTAAAAACTTCCAACTATACTTTGATTCAATCATGTTAAACCTCTACTTTACTAACGATTTATATTTTCTGATTTTAACGTTTTAATTTCATTTTGTAGTAATTGAACTTCTTTTCTATTCTGAGTTTTTATTTTATCAATTGAATTTTTCAATGATTCATCAAAATTATTTTTATAGTCATCCAATTGTTGATTTAATTCTTTATTTTCTTTTTTTAATTTTAAAGTTGCACTTGTTGTTAACAGACCTATCAGTAGTGCTCCTGCTAAAATTGAAAATAATAAAATAAGAATCATTGGCATTTTAATTTCTGCAAACCAAAAATTAATTGAAACTTCCTTTACATTTAAAATTGAAAAAATTGCTATTACGATAATAAGTAATAACGCTATGATTGTTCGCCATTGTTTTTTCATATTTTCCCCCACTATTTTTTGTTAAATACTGTACCCGCAAGTAAATCTCCCATTTTAGGGAAAATTGTATATCCCAAATATGCCATTTCCATATAATATGGTAAATTAATTTCGCGTTTATTTGTACTTATGTTTCTTGATATAATCTTTGCAACATGCGCAGGATTTAGCATCATTGATCCAATATTTTTTAAATAGTTGCCCTCTTTATCAGCTATTTTGAAGAAATTAGTATCAATTGGTCCAGGATTAACTGTCATAACTTTAATCCCTAGTGGTTTTAATTCTAATCTCAACGCATTAGAATAACCAAGGACACCATATTTCGTTGCTGAATAAATTGCTGATTTCGGTGTTGCAATTTTCCCAGCAATAGATGCAATATTAATAATAACGCCATATTTTCTATCTGCCATATTTAGCGCAACATTTTGAGTCATGTACATTAGCCCCAAGACGTTTACTCTAAACATTTTTTCAGCAACATCCATATCAAAAGATAACACATTCTCCATCAAACCAAACCCTGCATTATTTATAAGTACTTCAATCGGTCCAATTGAAGATTCAATTTTTTTAACCATTTTTTCAATTTGAATTGGATCAGAAACATCACATTCAATCGCATAAGCCAATCGACCAGATAGACGCTGACAAGCATCTTTAACCTCTGTAAGTTTATCCATTTGTCTAGCGCAAATAACAACAATTGCACCTTTTCTAGCAACCTCATATGCCAGTTCCTTACCTAAACCACTTGAACCACCACTAATTAGAACGATTCTATTACGTAAATCTTTTAACTCTTTATATTGACTAATCATTTACTTTTTCCTTTTGAGAAAACGGCACATTAATTACATCAAAATCTCTAACAACCGTTGTATTTTTAAAGATACTTCTTGCCTCACTCTGTAAAGTAATGGCCATTTTACCAACATATCTTGCGGAAATATGTGTCAATAATAACATTTTCACGTTTGATTTTTTAGCGATTTCTGCAGCCTGAGCACTAGTTGTATGATAATAATTCCTTGCCATTTTTGATTCAGCTTTTTCAAATGTACTCTCATGAACCAGAACATTTGCATTTTCAGCTAATGTATAACTATTTTTTGTTTTTCTTGTATCGCCCAAAATTGTGACAATACGCCCTTTTTTAGTTTCTCCCAAAAAATCATTTCCATTTAATTTTGTGCCGTCTTCTAATTGAACTATTTTACCGGCTTTTAATTCTCCATAAATTGGACCAGACGGAATATTTAATTCTTTAAGTTTATCTATTTGTAATTCGCCTGCATAATCATGTTCCACAATTCGATAACCCACGCTTATAATACGATGATCTAAGTAATCAAAATATACTTTAAAAGTGCTATCTTCAAATATTAATCCAGGTTTATCAAGTTCTACAAATTTAATTGTATATGACAACTTCGTTTCAGAAACTTGTAAACTGGTCTTCACAAAATTTTGAATTCCTTTAGGACCAAAAATAGTTAAAGGTCCATTACCTCCTTGAAATGATCGGCTACTCAAAAGACCTGGCAACCCAAAAATATGATCTCCGTGTAAATGTGTAATGAATATTTTTTCGATTTTCCGAGGTTTTATTGTCGTTTGTAAAATTTGATGTTGTGTTGCTTCACCTACATCAAACAACCAAACACTATTACGTTCATCTAGTAGTTTTAGTGCAATACTGGTTACATTTCTATTTTTTGCAGGTGCTCCTGCTCCTGTACCTAAAAATTCTAATTCCATATTATTAACCTATCCTTACTTATTCATTTGATTTCATTGGTAATGTAACTTCAAAAACGACACCCTTCGGTATCTTATTTCTAACTTCAATTTTACCTTTATGCTCTTCAACGATCCATTTCGCAATTGACAAGCCTAACCCATTACCACCTGTTTTACGATTTCTTGATTTTTCTTCTCTATAAAAGCGTTGGAAGATTATTTTTTTATGTGTATCACTAATATTTTCTCCATCATTAATGACTTGTATCACTAGTTGCTTAGCCGACTCAATAACGATAAACGAAATTTCATTACCCGCTACTGTGTATTTCAATGCATTATCAAGTAAAATGACAATTAATTGATGTATACGGTCTTCGTCTAATTGAATGTACTTACTTGCAATATTTATTTGAAAATAAAATTGTTTATTTTGACTAAGCGCAATATCTGCATAAGGATGAATAATATTCTCAAAGTATTCCTTAGCAAGGACTTTCTTAAAGTTAAACACATTAGCATTAGAATCTGAATTAGCTAACAATAATAGATCTTTTGTTAGATTATTTAATCGTCTAATCTCACTTAATGAAGTTGCAATTGACTCGCTTTCATCGATAATATTTGCATTAGGTTTTGTTAACAAATACTCTAATTTATTTTGTACTATCGTCAATGGTGTTCTAAGCTCATGGGCTGCATTATCGATAAATTCTCTTTGCTTATTCCATGCACTAATCGTTGGTTTAATACTAATAGATGATAAAATAACACTTAAGGCAATCGACAACATTCCAAAAATAAGCAGAGATACAAGTAAAATATTCCTAAAACTAATCAATGAGTTTTGATTAATCTCAATATTTTCAATAATTTGAATATATCGTGCTTTATGCCATTTTTTAACAGCTGAGTCTGGAATTTCCATTAAGTATGACCTAAACGTAGGTCCGTTTTTTTGTTTAATTGTTTTAAATTTGTTTAAATCAGATTTTTTAAATGGTATCTTATTAAAAACGGGGTATCTGGTACCCATTGCATCTTTATTAATTATTTCTCCATTTTGTGACCATAAGATTTGATAGACTTTAAAGTCAGGTGCTTGCTTCAAAAGTGGACTATCATCGATTCTATTTATGGAGACATAATTAGAATCTTTTATTCGTCTAATTTGTTTTTTCATTGATATATCTACATTAACTGTTAAGGTGTCATTAAATGAACTATATACAATTAAACCAAGTGTTACAAAAATAATACTGAAGCTTAAAAGATACATAAAAAATAATTTTATACGCGTATCTCTATTTGCCTTATTTTTCATCAGGTTCAACCAGATAACCAACGTTTCTAATTGTTCGAATCATTTTTTCATGACCAATCTTTTTTAATTTTTTTCTCAGATTACTCATATAAACTTCTACAACCGTAATGCTAGTATCGGACGTAAATCCCCAAACACGGTCAAATATTTGTTCTTTCGTTAAAATAGTATTCTTATTTTCCAGTAAGTATGTTAAAAATTCATACTCTTTACCCTGTAAATTGATAGATTGGCTGCCAGAAATAATTGTTCTGTTATCAGATAAAATCATATCTTGATATTTTAATTCACTATCTATTTCAAATTTCATTGTTCTTTTCAGAAGAGCCTTTATTCTCATTTGTAATTCGTTTAAATTGAATGGCTTAGCTAAATAATCATCCGCCCCTAAATTAAATCCGGTAATTTTATCGTCAACACTATCTTTTGCTGATAAGATTAGCACTGCCGTGTCAATTTTCTTTTCTCGAATTTTTTTTAATACATCAAATCCCGATATTGTAGGAAGCATTAAATCTAAAATAATAATATCATATATATTTTGTGAAGCTTTAAAAAAGCCTTCCTCGCCATCGAACGCTTGCTCTAACGTCATAATTTTTGCTGTTGCTTCAACAATATTATCAGAAATAATTGTATCATCTTCAATAATTAATCCTCTTGGCATTTTTTTTCCTCATTCCTTTCATTTTCATTAAAAAAAATGCATAATAATTATATCTTCTACTAAAGGATGGTTAAATATTATGCGAATGATCGATTTAGAATTAGCCACTATTGATTTAAATAAAAATTTTAATTTATATTACACTACTAATAATCTATTTTACCCTATTTCTAAGGTAATTAGTACATCAGAATATTTTATTTTAATTGTTACTCCCTCTGATAAACCCTTGTTACTTCAAGATTTACTTCACGTATCTGAGTTGAAATCACGTCATAATAAGCTGTTTATCCAAACTATTGATAAAAATTTACATTTAATTTTAGGTTATAAAATAGATCATAATAAACTATTTTTAGCTTAAAACTTAAAATAGATCTGTCTTCATTCTACTCTGATGCTATTATATATATCGCATGGAGTATTAATAAAAAATGCTAACTGCTGTTATACAGTTAGCATTAGTGACATTTGTTAATAGATAAAGTTATTCTACATAATTATCCTGTCTTTATAGTATATCTAAAAAATGGAGGTAAAACAAATGAATATTCTATCTACAACAGTAAGTATCGTTGCCCTATTAATTTCACTGTATACCCTGTACATCGTCCTAAAAAGTAATAGATAAATTAAACGCTAATTTTTAACACAATACATTATTCATACAACTACTGGATTAAGTCATCAATTGTCCTATCTTATTCAAAAAAGGACAATATTAGTTTGTTGAAACAAATTTAAAAAACATTATAGAACATAGCTATTTTAAGGGTGTACACTTTCTGGTGTTGGTGAAATAAAATTCATCAACACCAGTTTTTTATTCTGAAAACAAAAAAAGAGGCCACCATGACCTGTACTAGGCCCTGTCAAGTTGACGGATGAAATAATATAAAATTTAATATGTTTCTAAATGGCTTTATCCCAGTATT